>NZ_JAIXHZ010000154.1:0-23923 GCF_043392705.1 Dysgonomonas sp. Shenzhen-Wh21 | reverse complement strand
CTGTTTTGTCATATAGCTTAAATTGATCTAAGTCGAGATAGTCACGAGAATCACCGAACTTAGTCAGTGAGTAGTTATCCCAAAGTATTCCATAGTTTTTACTGGATAAAACAAACGGAACAGACACTTTTGTATTATATTGGAAAAGAACCTCATTCTTTCCTTTGTAGTTAAACTCATCAGCCTGATGTTGTCCAAGTCCATAGAAAGCCTCATCAGCCGGAGATTCGAACACTTGCTGCATAGTATATGCTTTTGTTCCTTCAACTTCGATATCAGAAAACGATTTACCTCCTCCTTTATTCTCAGCGAGAAGTACATTACCATTTATATCCGAGAAGGTAACCTCTCCTGTAGTCAGAGATACTGTAGCAATGGTAGAAGCTGTTTTCAGAACAACATTCCCATTTTCCTCTTTAGCATCCCATCCTGTTGTTTGTGTTTTATCATATATGGTGATAAGACTTTTTTTGTCAGAAAACTTATAGCCGGGAGTAGCCGAAACATGGATTACATCATCATTGACAACTTGCAATCTGATGTTTTTTGTAGCTAAAGCATTGTCCGTTTTCAGGTTTACAATTATTCCGTCACTCGTTCTCTGATATGGTCCGCTTTTACAGCCGATGAATAGAGCCATCGACAATAAACTGACCAAAAGCAGTTGATTTTTTTTCATGGTTATTATGGTTTAAGTTTCATTGATACAAAAATATCCCTGAATATGCAGAGAGGCATTCTTAAATGTTTTTAATGCAACCGTTAAAGATTCTCTGCAGGGGTTTAAATGTTTCCATTTAGGGATTAAAATGCTAACAAAACATCAGAAATCGCTTTATTTATATAAATTTGTATCCATCGAACCTGAATACCTAGCAATGAAAAAACCATTATACACCCTTCTATTCCTCTTATTCTCTTTTATCATAAAAGCCCAGCAATTTGAATTCTCTCATTTGAATAATACAAACGGCTTATCAAACAATCAGGTGGAAGCAATCTTGAAAGACAGCCGTGGCTTTATGTGGTTTGGAACAAATATGGGGCTCAACAGGTACGACGGGATAAACTTTAAAACATACAAGAACATAAAGAATGACAGTAAAAGTCCATCTTACGACCGTTTTACAGGAATACAAGAAGACATAAAGGGAAACCTATGGTTGCAGTCGAGTGCAGGGGTTTATATGCTGTATGACTGGAAATCGGAATCTTTTATAAACAATATAGATTCACTGCTAAGCGATATAGCGTTACCACCCGCACCAGCTATTATAGAAATTGACAAGAAGAAAGATTTATACATTTCATATCCGGGAAAGGGTATTCACAAATACAATGCAACTACTAACAAAATAACAATCTACAAGCAATCGAAGAATACAAATGATCTGGCTCTGTCTGATATCTCCGATATAAAAATAAAGGATAGCTACATTTGGGTTCTTCACAACGACGGACTTTTGGAGCGTGTAAACATGCAGACAAACAGAGTGGACATGCGAAATACGTTCTTTAAAGACAACAACCAAAACTCTACAATACAGAAATCCTTATTTATAGATTCTGATAACGATATTTGGGTTTATCCAAGTATAGCGGATAAAGGCGTGATATATCTAAATACAAAAAAAGGGCAATGGACTTTACTGGATACCAATAGTAAGGTTGCATTATCGAGTAGCTTTGTCAGATGTGTGGGACAGGATATTAACGGACTGATATGGATAGGAACAGATCACGGTGGGATAAGCATTCTGGACAAAAAAAATCAAAAGATAACGGTTCTTAAAAATGATATATACAATCATAATTCTATCAGCCAGAACTCTATCATCAGTTTCTATAGTGAACCTAACGGGACAGTATGGGTAGGGACATATAAAAGTGGTGCATCTTATTACCATCCAAACCTTTTTAAATTTAAGAAATCGCCTCTCTTTTATATGTTCAACAAAAATGCAGAGATATTCGACTGCAATAGTTTATACAAAGACAAGAGTAATAATCTTTGGATAGGGACAAATGGAACCGGTCTTATCAAATACGATCAAAGCACGGAGAAAGTAGAACGTTTTCGTAACAATACTAACGATGCGGGAAGCATCTCGTCTGATATTATCACATCAATATACGAAGATCACAGACAAACACTTTGGATTGGAACTTTTATGGGAGGGCTGAACGCCTTTGACGGTAAAAGTTTCAAGAAATTCCAATTGAATGAGACAAACCCAAATTCCCTTTCGAGCAAAAGTGTGTATAGCCTTACCGAAGACAACGACCATAATTTATGGATAGCAACTCTTGGAGGCGGTATAGATCAGTTAAATCCAGCAAGGGATACGTTTACTCATCACAATATGAGTAACAGTAAAGATCTTTTATCCAATTATATTGTATCTATGTTTGTAGATACTCAGAAGAATATATTTCTAAGTACCGACAGAGGAATATGCGTATTAGACGAAAGTAAAAAAGAAGTAAGAAAATACTTTCCGGACAATACATTTCTCGATTCCCTTACCAGTATTGTTATAAACAATATGATTGTAGACTCAAGGGGGCTTTTATGGATTGCTACGGACAAAGGGATCAATGTATATTATCCTACAAAACAACGATTTGAATACATTACAACCAACGAAGGGCTACCGGGTGATGAAGTTGTATCACTCATAGAAGATAATGATGGCAATATATGGGCAGGAACCCGAAATGGATTGGTATGTTTCTACTGTAAGTATGACAATCAGAAACTGACGTATACAATCGCATCTTTCGATGTTAACGACGGACTGCCGGGTTCGGTATTTAATACGAATGCTATATTTAAAGACAAAGACGGAATTATCTACATAGGCAGCACTAAAGGATATACATCTTTCGATCCAAGAAAAATAGTATTTAATAAAAATGTACCTAAACCGCATTTCACAGATCTTCTTATTACCAATCAGGTGATTAAACCGAATACAAAATACAATGGACGTGTTATTCTCGAAAAGTCAATAACAGACCTCGATGAGATTGTTTTACATTACGGTGAAACCAATTTTACAATACAATTTTCATCCCTAAATTACATCCATCCCGAGAAGAATCGGTATAAATACATGTTGGAAGGATTGGACAACAAATGGACTGAAACAAGCACCGGAATCGGCTCAGCATCATATTCCAACCTTAATGCCGGCACATACAAACTTATTGTTTACGCCAGCAATGACGATAATGTATGGAGCAGTGAGCCTATTGTTTTGACAATCGTAGTAAAACCCCCATTTTGGCTATCATGGTGGGCAACCATTATATACATACTCATCACTATCACGGCCTTAAGGTTTTTCATCAAATATAAGTTGAATAAACAAAAAGAAGAATACGAACAGGCACAAAAAATACTGGAAGCTCAGAAAATACATGAAGTAGACGAATTGAAATTCAAGTTCTTTACCAATATAAGCCATGAATTCAAAACTCCGCTCACGCTTATTCTTACACCGTTGGAAAAACTTATGAAATCATCTGTATCGGACGAGCAAAAAGCAACGATGAGCATCATGCACAAGAATGCTAAAAACTTGCTGAACATGGTCAACGAAATACTTGATTTCAGGAAGTTTGACCAAAACAAGATGACTCTGAATATTTCACGAGGGAATATTATAGAATTTACAAAAGAAATATGTCAATCGTTCTCGGCATTGGCAGGAGAGAAATCAATAAAACTTACATTCACAACGTATCTGCAAGAACTGCAGATGGAGTTTGATAAAGAAAAGATGCATAAAATCATATCCAATCTGATTTCCAATGCATTCAAATATACAGAAGACGGACAGATAGATGTCAGTATTGGCATTTCCGAACTGCTGCAAACAGATACACCAACCAAACAGCTATGCCTGAAAGTTTCTGATACAGGCGTTGGCATAGAGAAAGAATATCTCGAGAAAATATTTGAACGCTTCTTCCGAATAGAAAAAGCAGAAAAAAACAATCAATCGGGAACCGGCGTTGGACTGCATTTAGCCAGTGAATATGTAAAATTACATGGAGGCGAAATACAAGTGGAAAGTACAGAAGGAAAGGGTTCTACTTTCACAATATTACTGCCTATACAAAATTCGACATATAAGGAGTTAAGCAACCAAGACATTATACATTCGGGTGATATTTCTATTAGCGAAATAAAAGAAGGAGCCGAGCTCGATTTAAAGTCGGCGCAACGGGCACATCTTCCGCTTCTACTAATAGTGGACGACAATGAAGACTTTTGTGAATTTATCACCAGCTTGTTTATAGACGATTATCGCACCGTTATAGCAAACGATGGAGAAGAAGGATACAGCATTGTACTCGATCAACTACCGGATATTATATTATGCGATGTTATGATGCCAAAGATGGATGGCTATGAATTTTGCAGGCATGTAAAAGGAGACATACGAACTTCACATATTCCGATCATACTACTTACGGCCAAATCGTCGGAAGAAAGCAAATATTCGGGTATTGAGGCAGGAGCAGACGATTATATCTCCAAGCCTTTCAACATTGACATGCTGAAACTAAAAATAGCCAAGATCATCGAGAGGCAGAAAAAGATACATAGCAACTTCAAGAAGAAAATAGATATCTCCCTGAGCGAAATAGAGATAACATCTATGGACGAAAAGTTTGTACAAAAAACAATCTCTATTGTTGAAGAAAACATTGGAAATCCTGAATTTCTTGTAGAAGACCTTTGCAAAGAGATGGGTATGAGCCGAGTCTATTTTTACAAAAAAATATTGGCCCTGACAGACAAGACCCCTTCTGAGTTTATCCGCTTTATTCGTTTAAAGAGAGCAGCTGATTTATTGGAAAAAAGCCAGATGTTTGTCAATGAAATTGCCTTTCAGGTAGGATTTAATGATCCCAAATATTTCCGCAAGTATTTTAAAGAGGAATTTGGTGTAACCCCCAATGAGTATAAAAAAACCGTATCTAAATGATCCAGTAAACATATTACCCCCCTTTATGAAACATACGGAATAGATTTAAAGCTAAAGATGTAATATTTTTGTATTGTACGGTTAAAATCTATTCCATGAAAAAACTATTATTTATTCTGCTATCTATTTTGTTTGCGAATGCCGGAGTATTTGCACAATATGTTTATCCGTTCCAAAACACAAGCTTAAGCGACGAAAAACGCCTCGACAATCTCCTGTCTATAATGACAATTGACGAGAAAATAAATGCACTATCCACAAACTTAGGCGTTCCTCGCTTAGGAATTCGAAACACAGGACATTCTGAAGGTTTGCACGGGATGGCACTGGGAGGCCCGGGTAACTGGGGTGGTTTCAAAATGGTAAATTATCAGCGTGTGCCCGATGTATATCCTACAACTACATTTCCTCAGGCCTATGGGCTAGGTGAGACATGGGATACAGAACTGATAAAAAAAGTAGCTGACATAGAAGCCACAGAAATAAGATATTATACACAAAACGAAAGATATACAAAAGGAGGTTTGGTAATGCGTGCCCCCAATGCTGACTTAGCCCGGGACCCACGTTGGGGACGCACCGAGGAGAGTTTTGGAGAAGACCCTTTTCTGGTATCGGAGATGGCGGTAGCCTTCATAAAAGGACTACAAGGAGAAAATCCCCGATACTGGAAATCGGCATCCTTAATGAAACATTTCCTAGCGAACAGCAATGAAGACGGGAGAGATTCTACATCCTCCAATTTTGACAATCGACTGTTTCACGAATATTACTCATACCCCTTTCGCAAGGGCATAGAAAAGGGCGGCTCTCAGGCCTTCATGGCAGCTTACAATAGCTGGAATGGAATACCGATGACAATCCACCCTATTTTGAAAGATATTCGTAAAGATTGGAACTTTAAAGGAATAATCTGTACCGACGGAGGAGCTCTCGATCTGTTGATAAAAGCACATAAGACATTCCCAACTCACACAGAAGGCAGTGCCGCCATCGTAAAAGCCGGCGTAGGACAATTCCTCGATAATTTCCGTCCATATATATACGAAGCCTTAGAAAAAGGGATGCTGACAGAAGCAGATATAGACAAGGCTATACGGGGAAACTTCTATATTGCATTGAAGCTAGGCCTGCTAGATGGAGATCAGACAAAACTACCTTATGCTCATATAGGAGTTACCGATACTGTTTCGGTATGGAAAAATAAAGATATACAAGATTTTGTACGTCTGGTTACTGCAAAATCTGTCGTGCTACTAAAAAACGAGAAAAAACTATTGCCTTTAAAGAAAGGAAACATCAAGAGGATTGCAGTTATTGGTCCACGAGCCAACGAAGTATTACTCGACTGGTATAGCGGCACTCCGCCTTATACAGTTTCCATACTACAAGGTATAAAAAATGCAGTCGGGAACAATGTCGAAGTTATATACGAGCCTTCCAATGAAATCGACAAAGCCTATCTTGCCGCACAGAAAGCTGATATAGCCATAGTATGCGTTGGAAATCATGTATATGGCACCGATCCTAAATGGAAATATTCACCTGTGCCGAGTGATGGACGTGAGGCTGTTGATCGCAAAGCTTTATCACTCGAACAAGAAGACTTAGTAAAGATTGTACATAAAGCGAACTCAAATACCGTAATGGTACTGGTCAGTAGCTTCCCCTTTGCTATAAACTGGTCGCAAGAGAATATACCGACGATACTGCACATTACAAACAACAGTCAAGAGCTCGGAAATGGTCTGGCTGACGTAATCTTCGGTAACTATAATCCGGCAGGCAGAACAAATCAGACTTGGGTAAAATCCATTGCCGACCTGCCTCCAATGATGGATTATGATATACGAAATGGTCGCACATACATGTATGCAAAAGAAAAGCCGCTATACCCTTTCGGATATGGTCTTAGCTACACAAATTTCAGCTACTCCGATATAACTTTATCTTCTTCTACTCTTTCTAAAGGAAAAGATCTAAAAGTATCAGTGAACGTAAAAAACACAGGAGATGTGGATGGAGAAGAAGTAGCCCAGCTATATGTATCATTTCCTCAGTCAAAAGTAGTACGACCAATCAAGCAGCTAAAAGGTTTTGATCGTATTAGTATCAAAAAAGGAGAAAGTAAGACTTTTGAATTCACACTAAGTACAGATGATCTTGCATATTGGGACAACGATAAAGACTCGTTTGTAATAGAACCCGGAACAGTGAATCTCTTGATCGGATCGTCTTCGGAAGATATCAGGCTGACAAAAGAAATACAACTAAAATAACCAATCTAAAACCTATGAAAATACGAATTATTCTTTGTCTCATCATTTGCTTCAGCACGCAGCTTGCGGCTCAACAAAAACGCATATTAGGCGAACCTATCGACATGAGTATCGACTTTAAAGATTTTCACAATACCTTTTTCTTTGCCGACAAAGTGGCTTCATTTAACGGAGCAGACGGGAAAGGGAAAATCTCGTGGAAACGCACATCATTGTACACTCGTCAGGCTTTTAATGTAAATACAATCTTGCCACAAGATTTAAAGATGTTAGATTTTCCGGGTGAAGCCTATGAGCAAAACCCTGAATTAGACTTCTCGGTAGATTTTGTCACACCACGCACATTGCGAATAAGAATGTTGACAACACCCGTTCAGCCTAAACCTTTTGGCTCTCCTATGTTAGTCAAAGAACCGGGGAAAGACAGTTCATGGAAATATTCTAAAACAGGAAATACCCATACCTATAAAAGCAATTACGGAAGTATAGAAATTGAAGAAAATCCATTCCGTATCACATTGAGAGATGAAAAAGGAAAACGTTTGACCGATACATGGCGTTGGTACGACAATGATTCTTCGCAAGTAAAGGTTATCCCTTTCAACTTCATCAAACGGGGAGTGGATAATAGCCGGGCAGTAAACCCTGTATTTTCATTGTCTCCGGGTGAGAAAATATTTGGTTGCGGCGAATCTGTAAACAAATTAGACAAAAGAGGCCAAAAAGTGAATCTATTTGTTACCGACCCGCAAGGCCCCGAAACAGATCAGATGTACAAGCCAATTCCTTTCTTTATGAGTAATCGTGGCTACGGGATGTTCATGCACACATCAGCCCCTGTCACTTGCGATTTCGGGAATACCTATGTAGGTGCAAACAAGCTGTTCATGGGAGACGAAGCACTCGACCTGTTCATATTTATCGGAGAACCCAAAGACATACTGAATGAATATACCGAAATAGTAGGGAAGCCATCTATGCCTCCACTCTGGTCGTTTGGCACATGGATGAGTCGTATCACTTACTTTGAGCAAAGCGAGGGTTATGATGTAGCAGCCAAGCTACGTTCTTACAAGATACCGTCAGATGTTATTCATTTCGATACAGGATGGTTCGAAACAGATTGGCAATGCGACTATAAATTTGCGCCATCGAGATTTTCCAATCCTCAGAAAATGATCGATGATCTGAAGAAAGATGGATTCCACATTTCGCTGTGGCAACTGACTTATTTTACACCTAAAAATAAATTTTTCAATGAAATAATAGAGAAAAACCTGCATGTAAAAAACTCAAAAGGAGAAATGCCTTATGAAGATGCAGTTTTAGACTTTTCCAACCTTGAGACTGTAAAATGGTATCAGGACAAACTTGCAGGGTTACTAAAAATGGGAGTTGGTGCAATAAAAGTAGACTTCGGAGAAGCCGCACCAATGGAAGGATTTTATGCCTCAGGACGTGGAGGATGGTACGAGCACAATCTGTATCCGCTGCGTTACAACAAAGCTGTTGCAGACATCACCAAAGAAGTCAACAATGAAAATATTATATGGGCTCGCAGTGCTTGGGCAGGAAGCCAACGCTATCCTCTCCATTGGGGTGGCGATGCTGCCAATACAGATATCGGTATGGATGCGACATTACGCGGAGGCCTCTCATTCGGGCTAAGCGGCTTCTCTTTCTGGAGTCACGATATAGGAGGATTTGTGGTTGCTGCTCCCGAGAATCTGTATCGACGTTGGTTACCTTTCGGATTCTTGACATCGCATAGCCGTGCACATGGAGCACCACCAAAAGAGCCTTGGCTATACAATGATAACTTTGTAAAAGCTTTTCGTGAATCAGCCGAAATGAAATACAAATTAATGCCGTATATTTATGCACAGGCTAAATTATGTACCGAAAAAGGGTTGCCTATGGTTCGGGCTTTGTTTGTGGAATATCCGAACGATGCCGGAGCATGGCTTGTAGAAGATGAGTATCTCTTCGGGGCTGACATATTAGTAGCTCCGATGATGGAAGCCGGAACGGAGCGAAATGTATATCTACCGAAAGGCAACTGGATCGATTATCAAAGTGGAAAAACATATCAACAAGGATGGAATGTGATAGAAACCGGCAAAATCCCTGCTATCATTCTGGTGCGTGATGGTGCTGTTATCCCGCACGCCCAACTTGCACAATCTACAGATAAAATTAATTGGTCTGATATAGAACTCAAAGTTTATGGAGACAAAGAAAAAGCAACCGGATTCGTTTGTCTTCCGTCAGACAATAAACTAACAGATATTATTCTTACAAAATCGGGTAATAATTATCAGCTGGAAAAAGGACAAATACAAGGTGTACATTATAGGATAAACAAGTAAAAAATGAAGTTCTACAAACTATTTTTATTATTATTTATTTTTTCATGGAGTGGACTTTCTGCTCAAGATAAACAGAACGAATGGCAATACTATTTCGATAAGCCGGCATCCATATGGGAAGAATCGATTCCACTAGGAAATGGCAGAATAGGTATGATGCCTTGGGGTGGAGTAGAAAGAGAACGAGTCGTACTAAATGAAATTTCTCTATGGTCGGGAAACGAACAAGATGCTGATAATCCCGAAGCTTATAAGTATTTGGGCGAAATAAGAAGACTTCTATTTGAGAAAAAGAATAAAGAGGCTCAGGAATTAATGTACAAAACTTTCACCTGCAAAGGCAAAGGAAGTGCGGGTTTGGAATACGGTAAATTCCAGATTTTTGCGAATCTGTATGTAGACTTTCTATACCCTGACAAATCTGAAGCGATACAGTATAAAAGGGTGCTGGACATGAATAATGCACTATCTACTGTTTCTTTCTCTAAAAATGATGTAGAATACAAACGAGAATACTTTACGTCTTTCTCGGACGACATCGGATTGGTAAAATATACGGCAAGTAAGCAGGAAGCATTAAGCTTAAAAATATCATTGCAACGTGATGAGAATTTTAAAACTTATGCCAGCGGCAATACACTTTATATCTTCGGACAATTGGAAGCAGGAGAAAACCATTCGGGAATGAAATATTTGGGAATGGTGAAGGTGATAAACAAAGGAGGTAAATTATCTGCGACAGACAAAGAAATTGACATAAAGAATGCAAGTGAAGTCACCCTCTATGTCTCATTAGCGACCAACTACAACGGTACGAATCATGAAAAAGTAGCTTCTGACCTATTGAACAATGCCGGAGTAAATTATGAGAAACTAAAAAAGAAACATATTGCAAAATATCAGGCTCTCTTTAATCGTGTAGACCTGACTTTAGAAAAAAATAAGAATTCCTCACTAGCAATAGATAAGCGGCTGGAAGCATTTGCAACAGACAAAACGGATTATAATCTGGCTGCCTTATATATGCAGTATGGTCGTTATCTATTGATATCGTCTACCCGAGAGGGAAGCCTCCCTCCTAACCTGCAAGGGTTGTGGGCTCCACAAATAAATACTCCGTGGAATGCTGATTATCATTTGAATATCAATCTACAGATGAATCTTTGGGGGGCTGAAATGTTTAATCTTTCTGAGCTCCACAAACCGACTATCGAGTTTGTAAAATCACTGGTAGAACCGGGAGAAAAAACAGCAAAAATATATTATAACAGCCGTGGATGGGTAGTTCATATTTTGAGTAATGTATGGGGCTTCACGTCTCCCGGAGAACATCCGTCATGGGGAGCAACCAACACGGCCGGCGCATGGATGTGCCAGCATCTCTGGGAACACTATCTGTACAGTCAGGACAAAGAATATCTAAAATCGGTATATCCTACAATGAAAGGTGCGGCTTTATTCTTTGAAGATATGCTGATCGAAGACCCGAACAACGGCTATTTGGTCACTGCTCCGACTACTTCACCTGAGAACGCTTACATAACACCATCGGGAGACGTGGTAAGTATCTGTGCGGGCTCAGCGATGGACAATCAGATTATTCGCGAATTATTTACAAACGTGGAGAATGCCGCAAAAATATTAGAGGTAGATAATGAATGGATCAAAGATATTTCAGCGAAGAAAGAACGACTAGCACCTACTTCAATCGGGAAATACGGACAGGTAATGGAATGGCTCGAAGATTATGAAGAAAGTGAAATCCACCATCGCCATGTCTCACAACTGTATGGACTGCATCCGGGAAATGAGCTTACGTACGAAAAGACTCCCAAACTAATGGAAGCGGCTAAAGTCACCTTGACAAGACGAGGAGATCAGTCTACAGGATGGTCTATGGCGTGGAAAATTAATTTCTGGGCACGGCTCAAAGATGGGAATAAGGCTTACAAACTGATTGGAGACCTGTTGAAACCGGCTGAAAATAACTGGGGTACGTATCCAAATCTGTTCAGTGCACACCCTCCGATGCAAATAGATGGCAACTTTGGCGGATCAGCCGGAATAGGGGAAATGCTTCTACAAAGCCATGAAGGTTTTATAGAACTACTGCCGGCTATACCCGACGGGTGGAAAGACGGAGAAGTAAGAGGCATGAAAGTAAGAGGGGGTGCAGAAATCTCCTTTAAATGGAAAGATAACAAGATTCAAAATATACATATCACAGCAACTACAAACAATCAGTTTATAATAAAACTACCTAGCGGAAAGCCTTTCATAGCGGGAACAAGCAAATACAAAGTAGAAGGAGATAAATTATACCTGACCTTAAATAAGGGAAATAAAATTGAAATTACGTTAAACAAATAAATATTAAACAATTACAGAAAACATGAAGAAATTATTTTTTTATGTATTATTCAGCTTACTCTTATTGCAAGCCAACGGACAAACAAAACAGATTCCGATCTACCTTGACGATAGTAAACCTATGGAGCTCAGAATAGAAGATGCTCTATCAAGAATGACTCTGGAAGAAAAGATTGCGATGATACATGCTCAATCTAAATTTAGTACACCCGGAGTTCCTCGTCTTGGTATTCCTGAAATATGGATGAGCGACGGCCCTCATGGGGTGCGCATGGAAATAGACTGGGACACATGGAACCATGCAGGATGGACAAACGACTCATGTACAGCTTTCCCTGCATTAACATGTTTGGCTGCGACATTCAACCCAGAGCTTTCTCTGAAATATGGAAATGCATTAGGAGAAGAAGCTCGTTTTAGAAAAAAAGAAATGATTCTTGGACCCGGTGTAAATATTTATCGCACCCCGATGAATGGTCGTAACTTTGAATATATGGGTGAAGACCCTTACTTAGCCTCTAAGATGGTTGTTCCTTTTGTCAAAGGAGTACAACAAAACGGAGTGGCAGCCACTATGAAACACTTTGCCCTAAATAACCAAGAACTATGGCGCGGGCATATCGATGTGGAAGTGAGCGACAGAGCATTATATGAAATATACCTCCCGGCATTCAAAGCAGGAGTAGAAGAAGGTAAGGTATGGGCAATAATGGGTTCTTATAACAAATACAGAGGTCAGTATTGCAGCCATAACGAAAGACTTATCAATCAGATACTAAAAGGAGAATGGAAATATGACGGTGTGGTAGTTACAGACTGGGGAAGTGCTCACGACACACGTGAAGCAGCATTGTACGGTCTTGATATAGAAATGGGAACTTGGACTAACGGGCTCACATGGGGCCAAAGTTTTGCTTACGACAATTACTATCTGGCAAAACCATATCTGAAGATGTTGGAAAAGGGCGAATTACCGATATCTACCCTCGATGATAAAGTTCGTAGAGTATTACGTCTAAATTTGAGAACCAATATGGACAGAAACCGTCCATACGGTAGTTTTACTACACCCGAACATGCAGCTGTAAGCCGTGAAGTGGCAGAACAAGGTATTGTATTGATGAAAAATACAAATAACTTTTTCCCGATAGCTAAAGACCGCTACAAGAAAATTGTTGTAATCGGAGAAAACGCAACCCGCTCACTAACAGTAGGCGGAGGATCGTCTGAACTGAAAGTAAAGAAAGAAGTTTCTCCTCTCGAAGGATTGAAAATAAAATATGGTGCTGATAAAGTATTCTACACAATGGGGTATGGTTCAGGACCTAGCGTATACGATCATTTCATTCCATCTCCGTACAATGCAGATTCATTGAAGCGGGAAGCTTTGGCTTTGGTTAAAGATGCAGACGTTGTTTTATTCTTCGGAGGGTTAAACAAAAACTATCAACAAGACTGCGAAGGCGGAGACCGTACTTCTTACGACCTGCCATTTGGTCAGAACGAACTGATCGAAGACTTGTTGAAGGTAAATAAAAACATGGGAATCGTTATCGTGAGTGGAAATGCCGTGGCTATGCCGTGGCTGGATAAAGTACCAGCTTTGATGCAGTCATGGTATCTTGGTTCGGAAGCAGGAAATGCGACAGCGAATGTAATTTCAGGTGACATCAATCCTTCGGGAAAGTTACCATTTAGTATTCCGAAGAAGTTAGAAGATAACGGTGCTATGTCTTTCGGTACAATTTCCTATCCGGGAGATAGCATCAAACAGATATACAAAGAAGATATCTTGGTTGGTTACCGTTGGCACGACACAAAGAAAATTCCGGCATTATTTCCTTTCGGCTATGGATTGTCATATACCACATTCGAATATGGTAAAGCTTCTACAGACAAGAAAGAGTACAGTAAAAATGACGAAATTAAAATAAGCCTAACTCTTACTAACAAAGGAAACGTTGACGGAGCTGAATCGGTACAGATATATGCATCACAGCAAAAACCTTCGATGGAGCGCCCTGCTAAAGAGTTGAAAGCATTCAAAAAAGTTTTCTTAAAAGCCGGAGAGACTAAAAATGTAGAACTGTCAATACCTGTCAAAGACCTTGCTTTCTTCAATGACAAAGCACACGAATGGGTAGTAGAATCGGATAAGTTCACATTGCATTGTGCTGCATCATCTGCCGATGTAAAAAGCTCTATAACAATAAATGTGAAGTAAAATTATCTTTACATAGGAATCTGACAGAAATGTAAAGGTGACAAACAGAATCTCTGGAAAAAGTGTCACTTTTGTCACCTTTTCATTATATTAAATTGAAAAACAATCACATAACAAAAGACCATGAAAAGCGTTTTTAGAACATTCTTTCTCTTTTGCCTCACTACTTTGTTGATCAGTCAGGCTTTTTCGCAAACGGGATATAAAAATCCTATAATCCCGGGGTTCAATCCCGATCCCAGTGTTTGCAGAGTAGGAGACGATTTTTATCTTGTTACTTCGTCATTCGAATATTTTCCGGGGCTACCTATCTATCATAGCAAGGATTTGATAAACTGGAAACAGATAGGACACTGCCTAACGAGAGATTCGCAGTTGTCATTACACAAAGTTTCTGCATCGGGAGGACTATATGCTCCGTCCATACGTTACCACGATGGGTTATTTTATGTCATTTGTACAAACGTATCGGACAAAGGTAATTTTTACTGTACCGCTACTGATCCAGCGGGACCTTGGAGCGACCCTATTTGGGTGGATATAAAAAGCATAGATCCTGACATTTTCTGGGATGAAGATGGTAAAACATATTTCGTAACTCAAGGCGACGAGGGTATCCGAGTTACCGAGATCGATATCAAAACAGGTAAGGTATTATCTCCCGAACGTCTTGTTTGGGGGGGCATAGGAGGTCGTTTCCCTGAAGCTCCCCACATTTACAAAAAAGATGGTTTCTATTACCTTTTGCTGGGTGAAGGAGGAACAGAATATATGCACAGCGCTACTATAGGACGCAGCAGGAATATATTCGGCCCATACGAATCATGTCCATTAAATCCGATACTGACTCATGCCAACAGAAGAGGGCAAAGCAATACTATACAAGGTGTCGGACATGCAGATCTTGTACAGGCAAAAGACGGCTCTTGGTGGATGGTATTCCTAGGATTCAGAGTAACGCATCAATGGGCATATTATCATGTACTGGGACGTGAAACATTCTTAGCTCCTGTAGACTGGCCTAAAGGCGGCTGGCCACAAGTGAACGGAAACGGAACTGTTTCACTAAATATGGAGGTTCCTACACTCCCACTCCATCCGATAGAAAAAGCAGCTATACGTACAAACTTTGATGCAGACAAACTTGGATTCGAGTGGCAATATTTACGTAATCCTGTCAGAGAAAACTATTCGTTGACAGAAAAGAAAGGATGGATAAGAATCAGTACATCTCCATATACATTAGACGAAACTGAGGCAATATCAATGATCTGCCGCCGACAAACAGAGCATGATTTCAGGGCTGAAACTCTTTTAGAGTTCAATTCATCTGCTAGTAACGAAGAAGCGGGAATGACATTGATACAAAATAATACGCATCACTACGACTTGTTATTGAAAAAGTTGGGCAATCAGCATGTAGTACAATTACGTGTAAAAGTAGGATCTCTTTCTTACATTGCAGGAGAAAAACAAGTTAAAAGTAATAAGCTGAAGTTGAAGATTGAAGGCACACCTTCGCAATACGCTTTTTATTGCGCAGAAGCCGATAGCGATAACTTCAATGAATTGGGAAGGCTAGATACCCGATACCTGAGTACTGAGGTTGCAGGTGGCTTTACAGGGGTGATGATAGGACTCTACACATCCTCGAATGGGAAACCAAGTAAGGCTAAAGTCTATTTTGATTGGTTCGATTACGACACAGAAAAATAATAGATAATGAAGGTGGAATAATTGCTACTGTTTTCTTTGTCATGTTGAACGAAGTGAAACATCTCGTGTATTCAAAGTCGAGATTCTTCGTTACACTCAAAATGACAAAAAGAGAGCAACAACAATTATTCCACCTTTTTACTGTATCAATAGATATTCTCTTTCGCCACATCTATAAACAGTTCAGAAAGTTTCCGGCTCACAGCATCGGCATATTTCTTACCTTTCTCTGCTGTTGACTTTTTAGGATTACCAATCCCTGTATCATGAGAGACCTTCGCCCAATTTCTTGGCGTCCAACCAATGCCGTCTCTAAGAGATTCAGCACTAAAGGCTTTAGACGCTCCGTCTCCGGCAACAGATAGGTTCACCAACTCGGGATGATAATGCATCATCATTGAGGTTTCCATTTCGCCGGCATGGTCGTCTTTTTCTTCAAAATATCCGGTCTGAGGAACAATGGCGAACAGATTACTTATCACAATCAAAAAATCAGGATATTGAACAGCCAGATCTCGTATCATATTCTTAAAGCTATTTCCACCATGTCCGTTTACAATAACAAGTTTATGCACCCCTTGATAGTTCAGCGAAGAAACGATATCCGATAGTATGGCTTTTTGCGTCTCATAACCGGCATGCAAACAAAAAGGTAGTTCTCTTTGCCCCGGATTCTGCGATCCAAGATGTATTACAGGCAATACCATTCCTTTCACTTTCTGGTTTTCGTATGCCTTAATGACCGCATCTACTGACAAATCGTGAGCCAGATAGCAATCTGTCATATAAGGCAAATGATAATTATGAGGTTCGGTAGCACCCCATGGCTGCACTGCATAATCATACTTTTCATTCTTCGTGTCATTGTATATCGCTAATAGCATATCAAATCGTGAGTTCATATCCTTGCTTTTTTATTATTTGTAAAGATAACAATAGCTTTTTATCTTTGTTGAGTAAAAAACAAACAGATGAAAGAAAAGATCATAGAGCTCAGAAAAATACTCCCCATACCAATGGGAGAAGCCATGCAAATATTGAAAGAGAATGATAATGATGTAGAAAAATGCGTCTACCTATTCAAAGCTAAATCGATAAAGGAAATACAATCCCTTACCGGCTGTGACGAAGAAATGGCTAATAAGTATTATGAAGCAGAGAAGTACGATTTCAACAGAACCGTATCGGCTATAAGGGAAGATCTTTTCGATAAGAACTATATACATATAGAGGGAGTAACTAAAGAGAACATCAGTTTGATATACCAATGGCTAAGGATTATCGAAGATAAAGACTTCGGGTTGTCATTAGACTTTTCATACCTCAATATAGTATTGGATACATTGCTGTTGATCCCTCCATTGAAAGAGACTGCAGATGTAGTCCGAAAGGCAAAAGAAGCAAAGGACACCATTTTTGAAGGATATTCAGACACCGACAGCTTGGATGAGTTTGTTCGCCGACACAAAAAGCTTGATGACAACGAGGAGTTTCAAAAAGCAGACCGTATAGTAAGCTTAAAACTCACTATTATAAGAGAAGAGTTGATGCGACATGCACGAAACTTATAACAGGTTACTCTGTTATAAGAAGCATATCATTTTCATCGAACTGCCAAGAATCAGCATAAGCAACCTCCCAATAATATCCATCTAAGTCTTGGAAGTATCCGCTATAACCTCCCCAAAAAACATCTTGGGGATTTTTTATTATCTTACCTCCAAAGCTCTCCACTTTGGCGAATATATCATCTACTTCATCCTTCGATTTTGCATTGTATGCCAATGTAAATCCCGAGAACCCTGTGTTTAGCTCAGGTGTAGCTGAACTGTCGATATCCTCCGCTAACATTTTCAGGGGGTAAAGAGCTAATTTTGTCCCGCTGTTATTAAAAAAGACAATTGCAGGATTGTCTTCTGTATTGGGAGTTGAAAAACCAAGCTTCTTATAAAACGCACAAGAGGCCTTTACATCTTTTACTCCCAGTGTAATAATATTTATCCGATTCATTATAGTAATTCTTTAATATCCCAAATATAAGATTATATATTGTATAACAGAAGAGGAGTGAATACGTCCACTCCTCTTTCAAAAAATATTTAAGAAAATTTATTTTGCTATTGCTTTCAATTTATCTTTTTCTTTATCTACTTCAAAAGTTATAGTCCCGTTTTCTGCTACTCCACCCGAAAGGATTAACTCAGCAATCTCATCTTCCACGTAGTTCTGAATAGCACGTTTCAAAGGACGAGCGCCAAATTGCACATCATACCCTTTATCTGTAAGGAAATCCTTCGCTTCCTGGCTTAGCTCGATAGTATACCCTAACTCCGACATACGTTTATAGAAGCCTTTTAGTTCTATATCGATGATCTTCTCGATAGAAGACTTATCTAACTGATCGAATGTTATTATGTCATCTACACGATTCAAGAACTCGGGAGAAAAAGACTTATTCAATGCCTTTTGAAGCACGCTTCTGGAGAATTCTTTGTTGGCGGCAGATTGCTTATTAAAACCAATACCACCTCCAAAATCTTTCAACTGGCGTGTACCTACATTGGAGGTCATAATCAGTATCGTATTCTTGAAGTCTATCTTACGTCCCATACTGTCTGTCAAGTGGCCTTCGTCCATCACCTGCAACAAGATATTATACACATCAGGATGTGCCTTTTCTATCTCATCAAGCAGTACTACAGAATAAGGTTTACGACGTACTTTCTCACTCAACAATCCGCCTTCTTCGTATCCCACATATCCCGGAGGTGCTCCGACCAAACGCGATACATTGAATTTCTCCATATATTCACTCATGTCTATACGGATAAGAGCATCGGCAGAGTCAAACAATTGTTCTGCAATCTTTTTCGCTAAGTGAGTCTTACCTACACCAGTAGGCCCAAGGAACATAAATGAACCAATCGGACGGTTAGGGTCTTTAAGACCTATACGGTTACGCTGAATAGCTTTTACGATTTTACTTACAGCCTCATCTTGGCCAATTACAGCAGCTTTCAGGCTATCTTTCATACCTACAAGCTTCAAGCCTTCCGACTCACCAATACGTTGAACAGGAACTCCCGACATCATAGAAACTACCTCAGCAACCATTTCGGCGTCTACTGTTTCCGGTTTCTCTTTCAACGATGCTTTCCAGTCTACTTCAGCCTTGTCAAGCTTAGCCATCAATTGACGTTGTGTATCTCGGAAACTCGCTGCCAACTCATATTTCTGTGCTTTTACAGCTTCCCCTTTTTGCTCTATCACATTTTTGAGTTCGCTCTCGATTTCTTCAATTTCTACAGGCACCTGTATATTTGCAATATGCATACGTGAACCCGCTTCATCCAAAGCATCGATAGCTTTATCGGGGAAATTACGATCTGTAATATATCTATCGGTGAGTTTTACACAAGCCTCAAGTGCACCTTCAGTATATTTCACATTGTGATGCTCTTCGTAACGTTCTTTGATATTATGCAATATCTGTAGCGTTTCTTCTGCTGTGGTAGGATCTACCATCACCTTTTGGAAACGACGTTCTAAAGCTCCATCTTTTTCTATATTCTTACGATATTCATCGAGGGTAGTTGCACCAATACATTGTATCTCGCCTCTGGCCAAAGCCGGTTTCAACATATTTGCGGCATCCAGAGAGCCCGTAGCTCCCCCCGCTCCTACGATCGTATGTATCTCGTCAATAAACAATATAATATTAGGATTCTTTGACAACTCGTTCAAAATAGCCTTTATTCGTTCTTCAAATTGTCCACGATATTTGGTTCCGGCTACAACCGAAGCCATATCAAGGGCAATAACACGCTTATCGAACAATACTCGAGATACTTTTTTCTGCACTATTCGTAATGCCAAACCTTCAACGATAGCAGACTTTCCAACTCCCGGTTCTCCTATCAATATAGGATTGTTTTTCTTACGACGGCTGAGAATCTGAGCTAAACGTTCAATTTCTTTTTCACGGCCTACAATTGGGTCTAGCTTATTTTCCAAAGCTGACTTCGTCATGTCTATACCGAAATTATCGAGTACAGGCGTATCTGTAGCCTGACGAGGTTGTTGTGTACCAACGTTCGAGTTTCCACTGCTTATTGGTTCATCATCCTCATCGTCATCATCTGTAAAGTCGGCACCCATACGAGGCGACTGCTTTTTATTTTCATGCATTATATCACCCATACTTTTTATATAAGTGAAAGCTCCGTTATAATCCATATGATATTCTTCCAACAGCATCGCCGCTATATTGTCATGATCTTTAAGAATGGCAAGAAGTAAGTGCTCGGAGTCAGTTTCCTGACTTTTTGTAAGCCTGGCTTCAAGTATACTCATCTTTAAAATCTTTTCAGTACTTTTACTTAATACGACTTCACTGTTTGGATATGCATCTTCCTGCTGCTTTAATATATTATTATCAATACTATCTTTTAATTCAACCAAATCTATTCCAAAATCCTTTAATGCCTGTATAGCCAATCCTTCTGCATTACGAAGTATACCAAGCATCAAATGTTCGGGTGCCAGATAATTGGTTTGAAGACGTCCGGCCTCCTCACGGCTATACCCCATGATTTTGCGAACTCTCTGTGAAAAATTATTTTCCATAACCGTCTTATTTGATGTTCTTTGCGTATGTTGCAAATATAAGCTTTATTTCTAATAGCCTTTTAGATTAAAATAAAATACCTATTTATAATATTGAAACAAAAACTATGCCATAATGTTTTTTAGATACTTGCTAAATTTATTCTTTAAATGATAAAAAAAATCTTGAAGCGGACAATCTTTTAATTACAACTTAACCTCTCTGTGTCAGCTTTGTAACAATTACAATCTAAATTTATGCTATAGAATTAGAGAGCTAATTAAGTATTTAATGAATAATAAGATCTATTTATCAATCAAGCATAGTAATAACAAATATAAATATTTGTAAGGTTTTAGTCATAAAAACTCGATGTTTAAATTCTATATAAATAGTTAATATCTCTTTTGCGATTCTTCGAGCCAAAGACTCAGATAGTTATAATTTAGACTAACTATTTACGGAAACAAATATATTACATTTTGATTCTAAAAACGAAACAATAAAATTATATTAATGTTAAAATTATATTTTTTATATCATTAAGTTTGTTTTATAAAAAATTATACATACTTTTGTAAAGTATTTTTCATGGTATTAGATTTATGGTTAGGAGTGAAGATTGGTTGTCGTGAGACAACCATTCCTATTTTATACCGGTTTGTAAAACATTTACCCCTGATTATCAATCAAAACCTCCCATTTTTAAGCATTAGACATCTTTCACTTTATTTCATACAATCTAAAATCTTTATAGCATCAGATATCATTCTGCTCGGAAATTCTGTCATTAATTATTACTTTGTCTAAAGAATGCTTTATTTCATAATTTGTATCTTTGTAGTCTATGGAAGATACTTTCAGAACAATAACGGAATTATCGAAAGCAATATACACTGACAAAAGGAGTAAATTTATTGCTTACGCCATTCCTGTGCAATCTGCAGAAGAAGCCAAAAATGAAATAGATAAACTTCGCAAAGAATACTATGATGCTCGACATGTTTGCTGGGCATATATGCTAGGAGCCGATCGGACGGAATTCAGATCGAACGACGACGGAGAGCCATCCGGAACAGCTGGCAAACCAATACTAGGGCAAATAAATTCTAATAACCTTACGGATATAGTAATTGCTGTAGTCCGTTACTTTGGCGGAATAAAGCTAGGCACAAGCGGGCTCATTGTCGCCTACAGAGAAGCAGCGGCAGAAGCTATTGCCGAGGCAGAAATTATAGAAAAAACAGTAGACTTGGAAACATCATTCACTTTCGAGTATCCATATATGAATGATGTGATGCGACTGGTAAAAGATATGGAACCTAAAATTTTACATCAAGATTTCGATATGAACTGTAGCATGATACTACAGATAAGAAAAGCTCAATACGACGAATTAGTAAGCAGATTAGAAAAAGTAGAAAGTCTCCAATTCGCAGATAAAAAATAAGGTAAGCTTTTATGAGCTTACCTTTTTCTATTTTTAGTCTTTTTTCCTTCTGAAACTTGCATCAAATTTACTTCGATCAAAAATTTCATATCGAGGCAAAGTAGGCGTATAATCATCATCATCCCACAATGTACTTGTGATCATAAGATCTGCGCTATAGCGATTACAAGCAATTGGCACGTTGTGCACACGGCATTGGCGCAACAACATCATTATATCGGCTTCATGGGGTTGAGGATTTAAATCATCTATCAAGAAAATAGCCAAGTCCACCTCATGACGCACTACCATTGCAGCAATCTCAGCATCACCACCCAATGGACCGGAGTTCATACGGGTAATATCTGCTTTTATTCCTTTTTCTTCAAAGGCTTCTTTAATAAGAGTTCCTGTTGTTCCGGTACAAACCAATTGGTGTTTTGACAAGAAGTCTGAATTATAATAACACCATTCTACCATATCCGCTTTGCGGTGATCATGTGCCACCAGGGCTATTGTTAGTCTCTTTCTCATATTTGTCGATAGTTATATGTAATCATTATTTCAAAGATACAATATTTATGTTGCATTTCTATAACGATACAATTAAACTTATTGTCCCGTCCTAAAATAGGTTGACAGGATTTATACTAAAATATTATAAGAGCCGATGGATTTATATCCATCGGTTTTTTGATGTATAAAGTTAGGCGTTTTCATGTTTAACGCCAAATGCGGTCTTTTCATGTTATAAATTTCGATGGAATGCTTAACCAACAGTTTTAAATCTTTATAGTTATTACAGATATCACCTAGTAATTCTTGTTTTAATATTCCGTTCACCCTTTCAGCCAAAGCATTCTGATAACAGTCGTACCCATCGGTCATTGAAGGCGTAATATTGTATTTATGTAATACCTTCTGATATACAGCAGAACAATATTGTAATCCTCTGTCAGAATGATGAATCAAAGGGATATCCTTATTTCTACCTTTAACAGCCATTTTCAAAGCATTCACAACACTCTCGGCGTTGAGGTCATCACTAAGATGGTAACCAACAATTTTTCTTGAATACGCATCCGTAACTAAAGACAGATAATGCGTTTTCTGTCTTGATTTGATATAGGTAATGTCACTAACATATACCTGTTCAGGATATTGAAGTTTTATATCCTTCAATAAATTGGGATGTTTATGCAGCCAATGTTTTGACATGGTTGTTTTTGTATATGATTTCTTAGGTTTTACTAGCATATGGTTTAGCCGTAAACACGTAAATAATCCATCCCTCCCCATTTTTATACCTTGTGACTCCAACTTAGGCTTTATCAAATAATAAAGTTTGCGAGTTCCCAAACGAGGTAAGCTCATCCGTGCTTGTAATACAAGATTAATTACCTTTTCTTTTTCTTTCATCCGCACATCTTGTCGCCATTGACCTTGATAAACAGCCTGACGACTTATCCCAAACAATCTACAACAACGACTCAGGCTTTCTGCTCGTTGTTGTCGGATGCGCCAGAATGCTTGGGTGATGAGTTTTTTCTTATCTGTGTACCATGTTGTTTATCAGACATATCAATCATGGTATTGAGTATCTTATTTTTAAGTTTCTCATCGGATAGCTCTTTTTCCAAACGCTTGATTCGTTGGGCTGGTGTTTCTTTTGATTTAGGCATATGTACTCTCATCGGATTAGTCCAGTCTAAGGTACCATATTTCCTGAGCCAAACCAAAACGGTACTCTTTCCTTGAATTCCATAATAATTCTGTGCTTGAATGTAAGTCATTTCCCCTCCTTCTATTTGACGGATAACCTGTAATTTAAAGGGGAGTGGATAATCGCTCTGTTTACGCCGATTTTGCTTGATCTCGGAATGTGTCATAAATAAGTCAGTTTTGTGTCAACCTATTTTAGGACGGGACA
>NZ_JAIXHZ010000153.1:0-5225 GCF_043392705.1 Dysgonomonas sp. Shenzhen-Wh21 | reverse complement strand
CCTTCACAAATAGAAAATTATTATGAAGGATATAGCAACAGTGTAATTTGGCCGCTTTCTCATTACTTTTTCAGCAATGTAAGGTACAATAATTGCTACTGGACTGTATATAAGGAAGTGAATGTTTTATTCTGTGAAAAAGCGATGGAGATCATAGAACCTGATGATATTGTTTGGATCCAGGACTATCAATTGATGCTTTTACCCCGAATGATAAGAGACAGAATGCCTGAAGTAAGTATTGGTTACTTTCATCATATACCATTCCCTTCTTATGAATTATTTAGGTGCTTACCCGAAAGAAGTGATATTTTAAACGGTCTGCTGGGCGCCGACCTTGTTGCTTTTCATACGCATGGATATATGAGACATTTTATTAGTGCTGTTTATAGGGTACTAAAATTAGATTGCAATCTCGATGAAATCCATTTAGATGGCAGAATCGTAGATGTGGATGCTTTTCCAATGGGAATAAACTATGATATGTATCACAATGCTTTATTAAATCCTCATATAAAGAAACAAGCAGAGAAACTACGTGGTGAGTTTGGCAACAGTAAGCTTATATTATCTGTAGATAGGTTGGATTATAGCAAAGGGATTCTTATGCGTTTAAGGTGTTTTGAAGACTTCTTAGCAAACCAACCGCAATATAGAGGAAAGGTTAGTCTCATTATGATTGTAGCACCATCAAGAGACAATGTTGATATTTATGCAAAGCTGAAAGAAGATATAGACCAGAAGGTAGGAGCCATCAATGGTAAATATGCTACAGCAGGATGGCAACCAATCAATTATTTTTATAGGTCATTCGTCTTCGAAGAGATAACAGCTTTGTATCATATATCGGATATATGTTTAGTCAACCCTTTTAGGGATGGAATGAACCTTGTTGCAAAAGAGTATATTGCAACAAAACGAGATGGGAAAGGGGTACTCATCTTAAGTGAAATGGCCGGAGCATCTATTGAGTTATCTGATGCGCTGATAGTGAATCCAACTAATATAAAGGATTTAGAGAATGCTCTTCTTATAGCATTGGAAATGCCGGAAGAGGAGCAAAAAGCAGCTATATCAAATATGCAAGAGATTATTTCTTCTCAACATGTTGGGCAATGGGCTAAAGATTTTATAGATGAATTGTTTTCAGTAAAAAAGAAAAATAAAGAATTACAAAAAAAAATAATCGTACGAAAAAACTTCAATGAAATAAAAGATGCATACCAAAAAGCTCAAAAACGTCTGATTATTTTAGACTACGATGGCACATTAGTCTCATTTCATCGCAATCCGATGAAAGCATCACCAACGACTGAAGTTATTGATCTTTTGAAAAAAATGTGTGCTGATAGCCATAATAGAATGATAATAAGTAGTGGTAGAGATAAACAGACTCTTGAAGATTGGTTAGGACATTTGCCATTAGATATGGCAGCCGAACATGGTATGTTTTACAAAGAGAATGGTATATGGAAAAGCAAAGGGCAGAAAATTGAATGGGATCAAGAGATAATAGACATAATCAAACATACAGTAAAAAAGACTCCTCGGTCGAAACTTGAAATAAAAGAAACAGCCTTGGTCTTTCATTACCGGGATGTTGATGTCTGGTTGGCCGAACTGCGTGTAACACAGCTGATAAATGCTTTAATAAATCCAGCATCAAGACAAAACTTGCAGATAATGAAAGGAAATAAAATTGTAGAGATTAAGTCAGGCGAATTTAATAAAGGCTCAGAAGCTTTAAGGCTAATCAATCAAAGTGAATACGATTTTGTGATGGCCATAGGAGACGATACAACTGATGAAGAAATGTTTATGGCATTACCCGATACGGCTATAACGATAAAAGTAGGAGACCCATCAAATGCAGCGCGGTATAATATTCCAAAACAAACTTTAAACATTGATTTCTTGAAAAAACTAATAAAATAATTTAATTGCTTATGGATAATCTAGATTACGGTGTAGTCGGAAATTGTAAAACTGCTGCTTTAATATCAAAAGAAGGAAGTATCGATTGGCTTTGTTTTCCGGTATTCGATTCTCCATCTGTATTTTCTAAATTATTAGATAAAGATAAAGGCGGGAGTTTTTCATTCATTGTTTCTGATAGTTATCGTATTACACAAAATTACTTTAAAGAAACAAATATACTTTGTACTCGCTTTGCTTCTGATGAGGGCGTATTTGAAGTACTCGATTTTATGCCGAGATACAAGACCCGTGGAGACGAGTATTATATCCCTTCCGAAATCTATCGTTATATAAGACTCATTGATGGTAAACCACGTTTTAGGATAAATTATACTCCTGTAATGAATTATGCCAGAGATTCGGTCATACACAAAAAGTTTGCCTACTTTATAAGAACATTCTCTTTAGTAGATGGAAATGATAATATCTATTTATATTCAAGTATTGATTTTGACACCATATTAAATCAAGAAGAAATTATTCTGGAGCAAGACCAGTACATGCTATTGTCGTATAGTCAAAAACTAGCGAATATAGATATCAACCGAGCCTATCTCGAATATCAGCGTACAAAGATTTACTGGTTGAATTGGAATAATCGTTCCCGAAAATTCATAGAATACAACGACTATATTTGTCGCAGTCTGTTGGCTCTTAAACTGATGTGTTATGAGTCATCCGGAGCTATTATGGCAGCTCTTACCACCAGTATTCCGGAAACAATAGGCGAAGTCCGTAACTGGGATTATCGATTCTGCTGGATTCGTGATGCATCGATGTCTATAGGAACTCTCATAGAACTTGGGCATCATTCAACAGCGAAGCGGTTTATGTCTTTTGTGAAGGATATATTGAAATCTAAATCAGATTCTTTACAAATTATGTATGGAATAGATGGCAGTCGTACGTTAAAAGAAGAGATGCTACCGCATTTGGCAGGATATGAAAATTCCCAACCGGTAAGAATTGGAAATGCCGCATATTTCCAAAAACAAAATGACACTTTTGGCTATCTGATGGATGTTATACATAGCTATTATTTCCGTTTTCCAGGGACATTGGGCGAGTTGGAAGAAATGTGGGAAGTTGTTAAATCGATCATCAGAACGGTTTATATTGTTTGGCGAAATCCTGATCAGAGTATATGGGAGTTTCGTAACATCGAAAAGAATTTTGTCTTCTCGAAGGTAATGTGTTGGGTAGCTCTTGACAGAGCAATAGAGATAGCCAAACTTTTAAATCAGACTGACTATGTATCAGCATGGCAAAAAGAAGCGATGGCTATAAAGGAAGATGTGATGCAGAATGGATGGAACGATCAGATTCAGAGTTTTACTCAAGCCTATGATAATACGCATATGGACTCATCATTGCTTTTGATGGAGCAGTATGGTTTTATAGATGCAAACGACGATCGCTATATAAAGACAGTAAAACGTATAAAAGAAGAATTATACCATAATGGATTAATGTATCGATATAAAGTCGATGATGATTTTGGTTTGCCGTCTTCTGCTTTTACTATCTGTACTTTTTGGCTAACTCGTGCATTGTTTATGATTGGTGAGAAAGGCGAAGCCCGGAAAATATTTGATCAGTTACTGGAATATTCGAATCATCTGGGGTTGTTTAGTGAAGATTTGGATTTCGAAACCAAACGTATGCTAGGTAACTTTCCTCAAGCATATTCTCATCTGGCGTTGATAGATACAGCTTTGCTATTCTCTGAAGAACGAAAATATATCAATTTTATTAAACCTTAAGACTGAATCAGTAGCCTTTTATAAGTAATATAATAGAGGCAACGGTAAATGATAACCGTTGCCTCTATTTTTATTTATATCTTTTTCCCGATAAAGCGTATTACCGAGGCTTTTCCATTATGCCCTATACCTTCAGCCAATTCTACTTCTACCTCTTCCAAGAAATCGATTTTTAAAGAATCAAAGATCGAGAGAATCTCTTCCTTCGAATACATCATTTCCACATGTGGAGGACCCCCCGCCAATGGATTTTTTTGTTGGTATTTTACATGCTCTTTACTGAATCCTTCGATAATAATATGCCCTCCAATTTTCAAAAAAGGCAATAATGATCTGTGATATTTTACTTTTAACTGTTCCGGTAGATGAACATATGTAAGAGCGACTGCATCATAAGAGTCTACAATATAATTTTCAGAGATGTCTTCGAAATCAATCACTTTGAATGAAATATTCACACTGTTTTTTTGAGCCAAACGCAAGGCTTTTTCTTTAGCTTGCTGGCTTTGGTCGAAAGCGTCTACACTCCATCCCCTTGTTGCTGCATATACACCATTTCGTCCCTCCCCATCAGCCGGAAGAAGAATTTTTCCTGTAGGAAGCTTATCGATGACTTGCTTGAAAAATAGATTCGGGGTTTCTCCGTAGCGGTATTTTTCAATATTATAACTTTCGTCCCATTTATTATTCATAGTCATTCATTTTTTGTTAATATGCACTGAAGAAATCCGGCTTTATCGTAAATCCTATTCTTACCTGATTTGTATATTTCTTGTAATTTAGCAACCCTTCTCCATATCCGGCATAATAATCCAAAGTTAAGTATTGATTTGAATTTTTGGATACTCTAAATGATAAAGATGTATGTAAATTAGGGTTTATAACCTTATCTCGAGGCATTATATTAAGGCTAAACCACCATAGATTTTCCTTATCTATATAATTGACCGAAAAAATGCCATATCCTTTGTAGCGCAATAAATCTTTATTATTACCACCATCTACATAGGGCAGATATATTTGAGCTTTAGCCGATAATCGCATATTGTAAAAGTATTTGGCTGATAGATTTATATAATTCCAACTCCGTGAGTCTTCTCCGGCTTTACCATTCGACTCATGTTCCAAAGAAATCATCATTGCCCCTTTCAGTTTATTGTCTTTTATAACATACCTGCCAAAGCCTATTCCCGGATTATAATTTGTATCGCGGAAAGGACTTGATTCGTCGTAAATATCCCAAAATGATTTCTGAGAATAAGTAATGTATAAGAATGAGTTGAAAGGAAGTACACTTCTAGTAACTCTGTGGCGAATGCTAAATTGAAAGAAAGCATCAGCAGTTTTGCGGGTTACCGATTTATTTAAAGGGATTCCGGTTACCATATAATTATCCTTATATACCGCAAAAGGTGTCTGCTTGTCGAGTACAGAGTTACTAGAAGTGTACTTCCTTTCAACTCATTCTTATACATTACTTATTCT
>NZ_JAIXHZ010000152.1:0-4300 GCF_043392705.1 Dysgonomonas sp. Shenzhen-Wh21 | reverse complement strand
GGTTGATAAAGAAACAAAAAGGAATGCTAACGTTAGCATTCCTTTTTGTTTCTTTATCAACCAATAATTCTGGAGTTAGCTCTTGGCTTTATTTAATTTGTCCAAAACTTTCTTTTCCACTTCATCAGCCAATTCGCTTAATTGTTCAGACTTGTAGGCTGCACGTTCCTTTAGATATTCCAGTTGGTTTTTTCCAACATCGATACCATCTTTTATTTTTTTCTTAGCCTGACCTGATAACTTATTTAAGTCATCACATACACAATCTAGCTTACCACTTTCTGCCAACTTATAAATAACGAGCGCAAGACCTATACCGGCAGCTGCTCCGATTAATAGTTTCTTCATAATGTTTCTATTTTTATTTAATATTAATGTGTAGTATACTCTTCATTTTAAACATAACGAAGACATACTTTGTTCAAATAATAGTAACTTAGGATATTTAGGACACTTATACCGCTTTATAGGACTTTTGACGATCATATATATTTATCAACTTTACCTAAAAGTTAATCTTATGAAAATAGCATTATTTCTTAAAAACGATAAGATTGACGAATCCGATATAGACACAATACCTATAATCGTTTTGCATACCGACAGTAATACAGTCGTAGAGATCGAAAAAGACATTATAGTGAAAAAGGACGTCAATTATTTGGCTCTTTGGTTATTAACCAATCGAATCAAAGAGGTGTATGTAATGGATATTGATCCGCTTATCCGTCAACTATTCGAGAGGCTGGGGGTAGTAGTTCGCAAATATGATGATATGAAAAAGAACCCCTTACTTAGGAAGTTTATATCATGATATTTCGATTTTATCGCGAAACCCTTTCCCGTTTTTATGTTTTATTTTTCTCTTCCCCCTAATGCATTAAGTCTCTCTGTATTGTACGGGAGTTAGTCCTGTATGTTTCTTGAAAAATCGCCCGAAGAAAGAAGGATTGGGGAAATTCAGCTCGTCTGATATCTGTAAAATTGTGTTTGTTGTTGTTTTTAGCAGATGTTTTGCTGATGCAATCAAGGCTTCATTTATCCACATAAAGGCTGTTCTGCCTGTTCTGCTTTTTACAATAGTTGATAAGTATTTTGGAGTGAGACACATTTCACTCGCATAGAACTGTAACGATCGTTCTTTTTTGTGATATTGCAATAATAAATTAAAAAAGCGTGAGATTAATTCATCCTGATGCGAAGATGTATTCATGCTATCACATTCGTGCGCACTTACATCTTTGATCCGATTGTAATATATATTACCTATCTCGGTTAGCATTGCATATAAGAGGCTTTTAGCCATTTCATTCCTAAATGGATGATCTCTGCGCTTGTATTGTTTAACAATAAAAGAGTGGAACTCCAGATATTTGTTGGCTTCCGTTTCTGATATTTTTATACAAGAGTTTTGCATAATACTTCTCGATATGTCGAAGTTCGATATATTGGGCATTTCTGTTAGAAAATCTATAGAGAAAATTAAAAACTCAAGCATCAGATCTTCACTACGTGTGATAAATTCTGTGACAAACTGAGGCATGATTGTAATAATCATGTTTTTCTCTATATCATATTCTTTGAAATTTATTTTTATACGAGCATTCCCTTTAATACAAATGGCAAAAGCTACGCCATCTAGTATAAACGGAAAATTGGAGGACAGAGGAGGAAATAATACTGCTTTATCGGATATAATAAAATTTTTGATTGCGAAAGGATCTATATGTTCTGAAATATCCTCTAGTTGGATTTTTGCCAATTTCATATTTTGAATTCTTTTTGTGTAAAAAGTCGATTAAGATGAATGCAAACATAGTCTATTTTCATTGAAATATAGAAAAAGCCAAAAAGAACTTTTGAACATATTATAAGAATTTTAGACTATTTCTGTTGTCAACAATTTTTCAAAGTTATGCCTAAAAAGAATTTTAGAACATCTTTAAGCCAAAATAGACCTTTTGTCGTTCTCTATTTTGTTAGACCTTTGTCTTCATCAATAAGAGAATATCTTAAAAGATTGAGTTAATTAAATAAAGGTAAATTAAAAACAAAAATTAAAAGTTATGAAAAAGTTATTTTTTACACTTGCAATTATGTTAGGTCTAACAGCAACAGTTTCAGCACAAGATGTTGGTCAGATATGGGTTGGAGGTAGCGTTGGTTTCAACAGTACTAAAATTGATGGTGGCGACAGAGTATCATCATACCGTATTCTTCCTGAAGTAGGTTATGCATTTACTAATAATATGGGAGTAGGTATCAGATTGGGTTATGCACACAATAAACCAGCATTAAACGGTTCTGTAAATTCCGATATTATTTTCAAAGACGCGTTTACAGTAAATCCTTTCCTACGTATGTCATTCCTAAAAGGAACTATGGGTAGCCTGTTTGTTGATGGTGGCGTAGCATATACTTATGGAAAAACAGATTATATGGTAGCTACAGGTCAGACTGCCGCTGAAAAGTATAAACTAAATGCTTGGGAAGTTGGTTTCCGTCCGGGTGTAGCAGTTAATGTTACAGATAAAATTACTTTAACAGGTAAATTCGGATTCTTAGGTTATCAACATGCAAAATATGCTGGAATCAAAGGTGATAATTTCGGATTCGATTTCGATCTTAGCCAAACAGAAATTGGTGTAAACCTTGTGTTCTAATAATTTAGACTTATTCTATAATAAGACAAAAGCCGTTCTTTAAAGGACGGCTTTTGTTTTATATTATATCTACTTAATGCGCGAATAGCTTATCTGTCTTGTTTAAGTCTGTCGGCCATAGCCTTTCCCAGAGAAACACAGTCTTCATAAGTATTTAGGTTCATAGCTTGCTTCATTTCTACCGGCGAGCCTATGACTTCAAATTTACTGTCGCTTGCAAATTGAGCCAAACGCTTAACTGCTGCTCCCGCCCAGGTAAATGATCCGAAATATCCGAAATAACGGTGCTTCATATCACGACCTTCAATTTTCGAGATTAGATATTCTACCTCAGGAAAGAGTTTGTTGTTATATGTAGGAGATCCGATGATCAATCCTTTGTATTTGAATATATCACGTATAATGTATGAATGTGAACGCTTCGATACATTATGTAATATAACCTCTTTTATCCCTTGTTGAGCCAGTTCGTAAGCTACTGTTTCAGCCATTTGCTCAGTGTTGCCATACATACTGCCATAAGCAATCACAACGCCTTCATCGCCTTCATAACGGCTTAGCTTGTCATATATGCTTATTACTTTTTTTATCTGTTCGTCAAGAGTCCATATCGGACCATGTGTAGAACAGATATATTTTATTTCGAGAGTATTAAGTTTTTCAAGTGCTTTCTGTACCGGAGAGCCAAACTTGCCTACAACGTTAGAATAATAACGCACCATCTCATCGTAGTAGCGCTCAGGATGTAGTTGTGCATCGGTAATACCACCATCAAGAGTTCCGAATGTACCAAAAGCATCGCCCGAGAATATGATCTTATGATAAGTGTCATATGTCATCATCGTTTCAGGCCAATGTACCATTGGTGTCAGATTGAAAATAAGCTTATGTTTGTTACCTAAAGACAGTTCTTCTCCGTCTTCTATAACTTTCACTCCATCTGAGATTCCATAAAATCCTTGTACCATTTCAGCCGTACGTTTGTTACCTACGATCTGTACATTCGGGAATCTGTTTCTAAGCAATCCCAGAGAACCTGAATGATCGGGCTCCATGTGATTGATGATTACATAGTCAAGAGACTTTCCATTTAAGGCTATTTCCAGCTTATGGAAAAAAATATCAGAATAACATACGTCTACTGTATCAAAAAGAGCTGTCTTCTCATCTACAAGAAGGTATGAATTATAAGATACGCCTTTAGGGAGTGGCCATAAGTTTTCAAAAAGATTCTTAGTGCGATCATTTACTCCGATATAGTAAAGGTCATCTTCTATTGGAATTGGTTTTAACATACGAAATTACTTCTACTTCTTTATTGTTTTGCTTTCTATTGTTGCTTTTTTTCTTGTTGCATTCCACACTAGCCATATACCCCATAGTACGAATGGGATACTTAGCAATTGTCCCATATTAATACCGAAAGTAGCTATCATATTAACCTCAAATGGCTCCTGTACATTTTTTATATATTCGATAAAAAATCTGGAAAGGAAGATCCCTATAAGAGAGACCCCTAGTATCAGGCCTTGTTTGTTTTTTGCATTTGTTTTATAGAATAGATATAGTCCTATACAAAAAATCGCGAAGTAAATGAGGGCTTCATATATTTGTGTAGGATGACATGGTAATTCGTT
>NZ_JAIXHZ010000151.1:0-4526 GCF_043392705.1 Dysgonomonas sp. Shenzhen-Wh21 | reverse complement strand
TTTTAAGCCAAAATATAGTAAAACAACGCTTTGTTTTATAATCTCTTTTCATTAATTCTTAAAACAAATATACTCTTTTTTTTCATCAACCAGAAAAAACTTTATAAAAATATACTTTTTTTCAGAAAAACAAGCAAAGACAAAATATATAATCGACTGATAGTATGCATTCTCAAATATTATTTGAATATTAATATAAGTTATAAATTATTTCTATAAACTTCATTAATTAATCAAAATAAGTCTAACATACTACGACAAATTGTCACTCAGATACTCTTTGGCATTTATTTTGTCTTAACAATACATAATTAACAAATATAACTGGTAAAATATTATACAACATGGAAAAAACTGGTAAAATTGGGGTTACGACCGAAAACATTTTCCCTATCATCAAAAAATTCTTATATAGTGATCATGAAATATTTCTTCGTGAATTAGTGTCTAATGCCGTAGATGCTACTCAAAAATTAAAGACGTACGCATCTTTAGGAGAATTCAAAGGAGAAATGGGCAGTTTGTCGGTAAGTGTATCTATTGACAAAGATAAAGGTACTCTTACAATCTCAGATAAAGGTATTGGGATGACCGATGAAGAAATAGACAAGTACATAAATCAAATAGCATTTTCTTCAGCAAATGAGTTCCTCGATAAATACAAGAAAGACGCTAATTCTATTATTGGACATTTTGGATTAGGTTTTTATTCATCTTTCATGGTATCCAAGAAAGTAGAAATCATCACTAAGTCTTTCAAAGAAAATGCCCAAGCTGTAAAATGGAGTTGCGACGGATCGCCTGAATTTACGCTAGAAGCGGTAGAAAAAGCAGAACGAGGCACTGACATTATTTTATATATAGATGATGAGAATAAAAACTTCCTAGAAAAAGCAGAAGTAGACAAACTATTAAAAAAATACTGTCGTTTCTTACCTATCCCGGTAGTATTTGGGAAGAAAACAGAGTGGAAAGACGGTAAATCGGTAGAGACAGAAGAAGACAATGTTATAAATGATACAAATCCGCTATGGACACGCAAACCTGCTGATTTGAAAGATGAAGATTATAAGAAATTCTACCAAGACTTGTATCCTTTCTCTGACGAACCGATGTTCTGGATACATCTAAACGTTGATTATCCGTTCAAGCTGACAGGAATATTATATTTCCCTCAAGTTAAGAGCAATATAGACCTCAATCGCAACAAGATACAATTATATAGCAATCAAGTATTTGTTACCGATTCTGTAGAAGGTATAGTTCCCGAATTCCTGACATTGATGCATGGGGTTTTGGATTCACCGGACATTCCTCTTAACGTTTCTCGCTCTTATCTGCAAAGTGATCAGAATGTAAAAAAGATATCCAATCATATTACTAAAAAGGTTGCAGACAGGCTGGAAGAAATATTCAAAAATGACCGTAGTCAATTCGAAGACAAATGGGATAGTCTCAAGCTCTTTGTTGAGTATGGCATGCTTACCGACGAGAAATTCTACGACCGTGCTCAAAAGTTCTGTTTATTGAAGAACGTTGACGGTAAAGCATTCACTTTTGAAGAATATAAAACACTTATATCTTCAGATCAAACAGATAAGGATGGCAATCTGATTTATCTATACACCAGCAACAAAGAAGAGCAGTTCTCTTACATAAACACAGCGAAAGACAAAGGCTATGATGTAATTTTATTTGACGGTCAATTAGACGTACACATGGCGGGACTGCTTGAACAGAAATTTGAGAAGAGTCGTTTCGTTCGAGTAGACAGCGACACAGTGGACAATTTGATCTTGAAAGAAGACAGTAAAGAGATCAATCTAACTGATAAACAAAAAGAAGAGTTGAATGAAGCCTTTACTTCTCAACTACCAAAGATTGATAAAACCGAATTCACTGTCGACTACAAATCATTGGACGAAAAGGCACAACCAATACAAATAACTCAGAATGAGTTTATGCGCCGTATGAAGGAAATGTCTGCCATGCAGTCGGGTATGGGATTTTATGGTGAAATGCCTAACAATTACAATCTTGTGTTAAACATCGAGCATCCATTAATCAAAAAGATAATGACAGATATAGATAACAAAGATAAAGAGGCGGTAAGTGCCTATGCTAATGAGAATAAAAATATTCGTCAATTGATAGATTTAGCGCTACTGTCAAACGGTATGCTAAAAGGTGAAGCTTTGAGCAACTTCATCAAGAGAAATATGGAAAATATATAATCTCCAGAATATATTAAATTAAACAGGTAATGGCGGAGCTTAATGTCACTAAAAACAGAAGACATTTTGCTCCGTTTATTATAAAAATTTTTCAAGCTAAAGCTTACTTCCGCCCAAAATCTGCGGGAATCTCACCCCATTCATCAGTCTTCCATTTAAGGATTGTAGTTGTATAAGTATTTGTTTTAAGCCAGTTCTCAGCACGTTCTATCATGTAAAAAAGAGATTCATTCTCGGGAATCCGTTCCAACTTGGTCTTACATTTCTTTTCTTTTACCCACTTTATTGCATTTACACTATCTGAATAAATGGGAATAGAAAAACCTTTCTGCTTCAACAAAGCCAAGCCGTGTACCAAAGCAAGAAACTCTCCAATATTATTTGTTCCTTGTTCAAATGGTCCTTGTTTGAAGACCTCCTCACCAGTCTTCACATATACTCCCCTATACTCCATCAAGCCGGGATTGCCACTACAGGCGGCATCGACAGAAAGGCTATCTTTTATAATCTCGGGAATATTATGTATTGAAACCTGCTTCTTTTTTTCAGCATTCTTACCTACATACAACCAAGGACTTTCATTGTAAGCTTTCTCAGCCTCTAGTTTCGATGGAAATGATTTATAAATAGCACCATCATAACCTTCTACCTGAGCTTTACATTCTGCCCATGAAGAGTAGACACCGGTCTTTACTCCATTCCACACCACATAAAAATTCTTCTTCGCCACCTTATTCCAACAGTATATATCACAAAAATATCCGTAAGCTGTACTTACAGATATTCTACATCTTTTATTACTCTAATTACTTTTCGTTAAAAAAATCAGAAGCCTTTTTTCGTGCCTTATCTGCAAACTCATCAACCTTATCTACAAATTTTTCAGTATAACTTTGCGTATGCTTCGACACGTCTTCAAATAAATCTTTAGCCTTAGTTAAAAAATCTTCTGTTTTTCCTTTAAAGAATTTATCCCAGTCTATATCAAGACCTTCCTTATCCATATAATCTTTAACTACAGAAACAGCTTTAACGGCCTGTTCGTATGTAAGCCCAACCTCATCTTGCAGTTTTTTTATCAAGTTTTCCATGATTATAATTTTTGATGGTTTTTATTTATAGAAAACAACAATTAGATAGACAAAGTTCAGACGATAAAACACATACCAATAGGCTAGAATCTGAATCCGAACGAAACAAAAAAGTTTCGATTTCTTAATTCAGGGCCAATATATGCAATATTGTATAGTCCATATTCATACCCTATGTTTATTGTATATATATCATACACCAGACCAACTTTGGCATTCAAACCATAATCGAATCTTCGCCATCGCTCAGGAGTAAAAGATTCAAATTCGACCTCAGGAACCGTTGTAATAACAGGCTTCCCAATATTATCGGATATGACGGTAACACTACTCGTTGTGCCTGTTCCTTTATATCCATAAGCCAGATAAAGTCCTCCATTAATATTAAATGCCCATGACTTTGTGAAATACAATTCATACCCTAAATTAAACGGCATCTGTATATAGTTGCCTGTAGCATTATAATATTCGTCATACGTAGTTACAGAAATATCACCATTTCTTTCTACTGTATGGATATGTCTTTTCAGCCCTTTCTTTGTTACAAACAATCCTGATTGGAGCTGCATATTACTCCAAAATTTATAATTTACATTGAATCCGATATGAACTCCTACTTTAGCTTGCTTATATGTATTTTCATTCTTAATATCCATTCCGGCGAGGTTCAACCCTACATGAATATCCGAAGTGATACGCTTTTTAGGATACTGAGCATTTATAGTGCCAATACTGCAAACAAATAAAGATATAAGTAAAGATATTTTTAAGATTGTTTTCATAAAGTTAGTATAGCTAATGCAAAGTTAAGAGAATTAATCATATATTAAAGTAAACAAACTTCTTTCATCAAAAATTTCGTTACTCACAGCAAGTATTTGTTCTGCCGTCACAGCTTCTATTTTTTGAGCAGTTTCTGCTAATGTATTGAAGTGGTTATGATGCAAAAAATTCTTCCCTAGAGCTAAAGCCAGATTCTCATGATTATCTCCCATCACTCCTATTTGTCCGATAAGTTGCTTCTTGGCTGTGCTTAGTTGACTTGATGTAAGCTTCTCTTTTCTTAATCTATTTAATTCTTTATGCACCAAACTGATACACTTATCTACATTTCTCTTATCACAGCCAAAATAAATTGAAGTTATCCCCGTATCAGTATATGATGTGATAAGAGAAATGTAGATAAGTGTATCAGTTTGGT
>NZ_JAIXHZ010000150.1:0-3190 GCF_043392705.1 Dysgonomonas sp. Shenzhen-Wh21 | reverse complement strand
GCCCCGGAATGATTGAAGTATCAACATTTGAAAGTGACGGACAAACGGAAAAAACGAATTTCTCAATTAATTATATGAATGAGACCAATACGCTAAAGGTTATAGCAAAATGGCTACCTACAAGTGCTGCAAACTTAGAAGTGGGTCAAATATGGAATGATAACGGAACATTGAAAATCAAATAAATTATTAAATCTTTTAAAATTAAAATCATTATGAGTGAAGCTAAAGTAGCGAACGAAAGAATTTGCCGATTTGAGGCTAAATACGGTTCAGAAGCCAGTAAAGAACTTATCAGTATCATCAATGACACCCGCTCGGATTTAGGGTATCACGATGAGGCTGAATCGAAAGCCATAGCTGAAAAGATAAATGAAGGAACTAAACAAATAGTAAACAGCAAGTAAACCATGAAAGAGAATGTTGTAGAATTTGAAAAAATTAAGATCGGGTATTCCGAGCAGGGGGCAAGCAGTAAATTTTACGAATTCAAGAACCAACTGACTAAATTGAATGAGCTTCGCATCAGATTTGAGAATTTAGGTTTAGAATGGAGCATTAGCACGATTGTAGATCTATTTAACGGTGGAGCAGAAAGTGAAAGTAAGATGGTACGGGATATACAACAAGAAGTATCACGTATATCTATACCAGGGCTTCGTGATAGGATGCAGAGAGAACTCGATGACACAATAATGCATGACTTCAAGCAATTACGCATTGATGTAAAAAATATGAAACCAAGATGTGATGTTTCGTTCCTTGAAATAAAGAACGGAGCTATCGTATTATCAGATAAAGGTAAATCTGAAATAGAGGAGTCTTTTACTATTTATGCTGAGACACCCGAAGAAATGGAGATCTGGAGCGAAGCTGTATCTATTGTAGAAAGATTAAAAGCACTGGATGACAGGTTACGACCATTTGGAATACTAGCCATCGCAAGAAATGACATTAACGAGCCTTCTCTCATCAGAATGGCTTTTAGAAATGCAGAAACAGACCCTTTTGTTTTGAAAGAGTGCAATGCGAATGGTTTTCGGGTAGGAAAAAGATAAATTATAAACAACCTCCGGGCTTAATCGTCCGGGGGTATATTTGCCAGATTTATGGAACAGCTAAATAATATCACCGAATTATCCGAACTCAAAAAGAGAATGGAAGCTTTAGAGGGTAAAATATTAAAGCCTGAATTAACGGACTTACAACATATCCCATTGCTGTATGGTTGGTATAAGGATATTGTAGCCGAAATAAAGGACTTTCCCGATGAGGATAAAGCAGAATATAAGCAAGTCTTTTTGTTCTGCATATTAATGCTGTATTGTCCTAGAGCCTTATCGGATAACTTTATGATAAGAGGAATGAGACAAAGAATCGCTATTTTGTTCGATCTGTCACCCTCTCATATCTCTAATCTGATAAATCCTATATCGTTCCACTACAAGACATACAACGTATTTAGGGCTAATTGTGACACGGTTTTAGCAGAAATACAGTTCAGGATTGAGAAAAGGATATTGGAACTTATCCAAAGGTAAATATGAAAAGAACATTGATATACATATTTTGATATGGCACAAAGGAAAGGACAAACAGGAAACCCCAAAGGCAGACCAAAGGGTATACCGAATAAAGTTACTACTGAACTTAAAACATGGATTCAGGAGCTAATAGACGGCAATAGATCAAAGTTTGAAAAAGACTTGAAAGAATTAGAGCCAAAAGACAGGCTAATGATTATAGAACGACTGATGCAGTATGTAGTTCCAAAGCAGCAATCTATCAGCGTTGAAGCCCAGATTGCAGCCGAATATAGCGAGCTTGAAAAACTATTGGACAAAGCACCTGACAAGGTTGTGGATGCGCTATTAGAGAGAATGAATAATTTAAAAATGAATGAAGATGAAGATTGATAGAGATTTAAAAACACGATTACTGGCTGCTATTGCAGTCGGCAAACTGAATTTTGAGAAGTTCCCCGAATTAGTTGAGGCTTGCAGGGAACATTCAAAGACAAAGCCAATGACAAAGGAGCAAGCACGAAAGATCATTGAGACACTCGATTATGATTTATCGAAGCTTACAGATGAAGAGTTACAAACGTTTCACGATTTACACCAAAAGGTACTAAGCAATGGAAACTAAAAAGAACAAGGTAAATAAAATACTATCCAAATTAAAGGGATACGAGGCGATAACGTCTATTCCCATCGGTTGGTGGATAACTAGCTCTGACAAAGTGAAAGAAGCTCTTAAAACCGCTAAAAAACAATTGGAATGAATAAACAGGATAAAATTAAACGCATCCTATCGGAACTCAAAGGAGAGAAGTCCGAAACTATTACTATCGCTATCATAGATCGCACGTGTGACCCTGCAATGTACTATGATAATATAGGGATGGATAACGGCATACCATTAAGTAAAGACGAACTGACCGCTTACAATAATGGAAAGTCCATCACTTCAATAATTAATGATCGTTCGTGATGTTTTATTGATGAGGTGTTGAGGGTGTAGATTGGGAATACCCTTTTTTATGCCTTTAATATAGATTTGAACCCTCGGAGGTCGGGAGATGTGAATGCTAAACCTTTTTCTTTAAGAATTAGCCTCGGCTATTACATATTTTTGAACTTCATTAACGTAATCATCTAAGCCATCAAATTCTATTATTCGTTTAGGGGAATTAACTTCATTCAACAGTTTTATTGAGTTTGAATAAATCTTATGAAGATTTTTATTACTTGGCTTAGAAAGAAGTAAATCTATTCTTGAATTATTATTTGCTAAATATGGCTCTAACCAATGTAAATAGCTGCAGTATTCTGCCGTTTTTCGTTGAATTGACTGCTCTTCTACTAAATCAAATCCGACCGGCTTAACCAAATTGCATGTTCCATTTTGCCATGCAATATCGAATCTGAAATTTAAGCTTTTATAATTAATATCAATATTTTTATTGCTTATTTTAGTAAATAAATCTGGGTTCTTATTTATTAATCTATTCTTAAACCTATTGATTATAAATGCTTCATCATGTTTTTTAGGTTTTTCTTCTTCTAATTGATCGCTCGTGAGGTCTTAGAAAGCAATCCTTTTGATTTTATTGATTCTTTTCTTCTTAAAGAAGATGATTCATCTCTTCAATTTACCAACACCATAACTTCGTTGTATAATAGTGTAA
>NZ_JAIXHZ010000149.1:0-18485 GCF_043392705.1 Dysgonomonas sp. Shenzhen-Wh21 | reverse complement strand
AATCTTATTTGCATAGTCATCAGAATCACCTTCTAAATATTTAAGTGGTTTAGGAAACCCTATGAGTTTAAGGAAGTAAAATCGGATACGGACTCCTACAAAACGAGCAAAGTCATATATTATATCTCTCATGACAAATTTATTGATTTAATAAAGTTCACCTTTCTGTCAAATTTTCTCAAAAGAATTCGATACTTTGGTGTTATGCTCCACAAGAATTTTAAACTCCTCATGCAGAAATGTGTGGGGATTTTTAATTATTATATAGTTTCAATTATATTCAATAACAAGAAGGAGTTATAAGGAGAGAAAGAACAACACCACACACTATCCAAGTCTTTTATTGGTATAGGTTTTTCTTCATTAATTTCTTCTTGAAGCTTAAGAACTATTCGTTTGGAGTATATAGAGACATCTAAAGACTCTATCCACATTAATAGCGCATTTGAAATATCTTTAGCAGAATGTTGAGTTATATATGTACCGCCTCTAAACTCTGATATAAAAGTAAATTTCTTCATAAGGAATTATATTGATTTTATAAATCTAACAATTTTATCAAAATCTTCTCAAAAGAATTCGATACAGTGGAAATATGCCTCACTAGAGCTAATTCTCATGCAGAAATATTTGGGGAGTTAAAATTTTAGACTAATTAGTTTCTCGATAAGTTCATTTTCACCTTCTGTATAATCTTTGATTTTGTTTTCTATTTTATCTTTCATTTCACTAGACACCATATTGTTTTTTAATAAATGGATATCTTGTATTAAATTTTCGATAAGGACCCAATCTTTATCTTCCAATATATTTTTCTCTTTAGTACTAGCAATACGAGCAAAGTTATCTATATTTTGATACTTTAAATATATTGTAATTTTCTGTTTGGTTATCATAACTATCATTGAAAATTTCTATAAAGCTAACAATTTACATGAAATCTTCACTAAAAAATAAACCTCAGTTCTTGCAGCTCCAATTGTATAATACTAATTAGCATTTTAGTATGTAATAATTATTATCAAAGTCATAAATATACCCATTGGCTAAAAGAGCTTTGCATGACGCTATATTTTCTTGTTCCGGCTGAACTATTATTGCTTTTGGATTCTTGTCTCGGATTATTTTATTAGTAAGAATTCTTATAATTTCTTTGCCATATCCTTTCCTTAGAAAATTTTCTTCTCCAATTAAATAATCAATGCTATATATTTTATTTGGGCACTCCACCGAATACCAGTCTTCTTTGGCATCGAAGCAATCATAAAATTGACAAAATCCAATTGGCTTATTATTCTCAAGAATAATATAGTGAGATAAGAAGTTAAAGCTTCCTTCTCTTTCTTTTATTTCATGAATCCATTCATCAGCATCATGATACCATTGCAGTATATAATCCTTATGTAACCATTCGCTTAATAACTCGATATCTGAATCTTGTATCGGAGTTAAAGTCAGTTGCATTTCGTTTCTATTATTCAATATTTACCGAAACAATATACTTACTCATTTTGTAGACTGTTTGCAATTGCATCCACAACAGCTACAGCCGTTAAGTTGACTATATCTCTTACAGAGCTTTCTATATCTGTAAAGTGTACAGCTTTACGCAATCCCATCTGAATTGGCCCTAAGCTTTCACCTGCAATACCCAACTCCATCAATAGTTTACTGGATATATTGGCTGAGCTTAAATTGGGAAATATCAATGTGTTTACATCCTTGCCTTTAAGTGTGTTGAATGGGAAAGCTTTATCTCTTAACTCTTTATTCATCGCAAAATTCAGCTGCATTTCTCCATCAATATTATAATCCGGATAATTGTCATGAAAATATCTTACTGCATTTGCTATACTTTTAGGGCTTCCGTTATCATCAGCACCGTAGTTCGAAAACGAAAGCATTGCAATCACCGGCTCTGTAGAGAAATATTGTACAGTGTCGTGTGCCAGTTTTACTATTTCGATCAACACATCTTCTTCCGGCCAACGATTAATAAGTGTGTCAGCAAGAAAAAATGGACCTCTTTTTGTTTGTACAATATGCATGGCCGCAAAATGTTTATACTGAGGCTTTAATCCGATCACTTCCAGTGCGGTTTTTGCAAATTCACGGTAGTGGCTATATATCCCTGTGATAACTGCATCAGCATCGCCTGTCTCTACCATCATCATTCCAAAATAGTTGCGGTCGCTCATTTTCTCGAATGCTTCTTGGTAGCGGATACCTTCTCTCGACTTTTTCTCACTCAGTAGCTGAGCATAGCGCGCCCTACGTACATCCTCTGATATATTTCTGTGGTTTATTATTTTTATTCCGTTGAGGTCAAGTCCATTCTCTTTGGCTATATTTTGTATTCGCTCTTCACTACCCAGTAGAATAGGTTCACATAGGTTGTCTTTATACGCAATGATAGCAGCTTTTATAGTATTAACATGGTTTCCTTCACAATATACAACACGTTTTCTTTCGCTTTTGGCAAGAGCTGTCAGACGATGGATTAGCTTATTGCTATATCCCATCATCTCAGATATCCTGTTTTGATACTCTACCCAGTCGGTGATTGTCTTTTGTGCTACTCCACTCTCTATGGCGGCCTTGGCTACGGCGGTAGATACTGATGTTAACAATCTTGGGTCTAGTGGTTTCGGAATAATATAGTCTTTTCCAAAAGTCAATTTCTTTATTTCATAGGCTGAATTAATAACATCCGGAACCAGCTCTTTTGCAAGGTCGGCAATCGCTCTAGATGCAGCGAGTTTCATTTCCTCGTTTATTGTTGTAGCTCTTACATCTAATGCGCCTCTGAAAATGTATGGAAATCCCAAAACATTATTTACCTGATTGGGATAATCGGAACGGCCGGTAGCAAAAATAATGTCATCGCGTGATTCCATTGCTTCTTCGTACGAAATTTCAGGATTCGGATTCGCTAGAGCAAATACTATCGGATTATTATTCATTTTCCGTATCATTTCCTTTGTAAGAATATCAGCAGTAGATAATCCTAAGAAAACATCTGCACCTTCGATCGCCTCTTCTAGCGTTGTAATATCGCTATCGATCGCAAATTCTTTTTTAGTATCTGTTAAGTTAGGGCGTTTGGTAGTGATTACACCTTTGCTATCGCACATAATGATGTTTTCTTTTTTCACACCAAATCTCATATATAGGTTTGTACATGCTATAGCAGAAGCTCCGGCTCCATTTACTACAAGTTTTATTGTGGATATATCCTTTTTCGTTATATCTAATGCGTTTATCAAAGCTGCCGCAGAAATGATCGCTGTGCCATGTTGGTCGTCATGCATTACCGGAATATCAAGCTCTTCTCTTAATCTTCTTTCTATTTCGAAACATTCGGGTGCTTTTATATCCTCTAGGTTAATACCCCCGAAAGTAGGAGAAATTGCCTTGACTGTTTGGATGAATTTTTCAGGATCTTTTTCATCCACCTCAATATCAAAAACATCAATGCCTGCGAATATTTTAAATAAGAGCCCTTTGCCTTCCATTACAGGTTTGCCTGCAAGTGCACCAATGTCGCCTAGTCCAAGTACCGCTGTCCCATTCGAAATAACAGCAACCAGATTTCCTTTGGTCGTATATTCATACGCCAGCTGAGGATCTTTTTCTATTTCGAGACATGGTTCTGCCACACCCGGAGAATATGCCAGAGACAGATCCATTTGGGTACTATGCGGCTTAGTAGGTACAACCTCAATTTTTCCGGGTCTCCCGCTTCTGTGATATTTTAAGGCGGCTTCTTTCGTAATTTTAGGCATGATTATTAATGTTTTACAGGTTTGTAGATGAAATCTCTGCTTTACACAAAGTTATACAAAATGAATCTCAAAATATTTATATTTTAATAAATCATTTTGATCTTTATTATATGTTGTATAACACCTACATGGTGCTATATGTTTTTAAATGGCTTTGTATTTAGATTTTTTAATTTCAAAAAGATAGACTCGTGGCGGAGCTTTTTATTATTTCTTTCCCTTTTTCTATTAGTGTGTCTATACCTTTATCCATATCTGCTTCTGTCATGTCTATTTTAATGTCCGGATCAATTCCAAACTCCAGTTGATTCATATCTGCATCCATAATAGGAGATGCCGAAAAACGTATAGACCAACCATTCGGTAATTCTGAAGAAAATGGAAGTCCACTTCCCCCGCCGGTTTTATCGCCAACTATAGTTGCATTGGGAGCATATCGCATAGCGTTAACAAAGTCATTCGCTGCACTGTAGCACCTACGATTTGTAAGTATAACCACTTTCTTTTGGTACTTGACACCATTTGTTGGTTCTACATATATTTCGTAGGGCTTGGAAAAGTCATCGTGCCCTTTTCCTGTTTTATGCCTCATGTAACCAACCAGTGTTTTCTGGTTAAAGAAATGAGATGCCAGCCTATCGCTGTTGGACATCAGGCCTCCTCCATTATCTCTCACATCGAGAATGATACCATCACATAGTGCAAACCTATCGAGCACTTGATTGATATTTCCTTCGCCGATGCCACTCGAAAAGCTGCCATAATATATATATCCTATATTATTATCCAACAGCTTGTACTTAAGTCCTCCCGCAATACCATAATCTGTTCCGAGATAGTTTTTTTGTATCTTAGAGTCAAAGTTGTCAGGATAATCTTCAAACCATTTCCAATAACGAGCTACATTGTGCGAGGCAACTAGATTTACGTGTCCATCCTGTACCTCTGCAAGCATTTCGCCTAAGACAGCAAATAATGCATCGTTATCCATGTTTTCGCTTATACGTTGCGAATAACGATTATAGACCTCGTTCCAATCTACGTCCTTATAATTAAAAAAGCAATAATGCTCATCCATAATTTGCCAAAGAGCCTCGAAGTTTCCCTTCTTTGAGTTCTCGAACTTATCTTCCTTAAAACAGGATGTAAAAAAGAAACAGGCGAATATGGCAATATATAGATACTTCATCAGCTTAATTTTGAGTGTTCAAGGTAGTAATAATTCTTTAAACTCGTTGAATGTATATCGATAGTAATTCAAATCAACATGCCCGTCTACTCCCGGTAACTCTCCTTTATGCGAAAATTGCCATATTTTCCAGTTATTAACATCATCTGATGGCTCGTTGTGTAGATCACACATCCATATAATATTCTTAGTGAAATTACCTTTTATATATAGTTTATAACAGTCTCTGTTGGTATAAATTATAGGATGAACTCCAAAATGTTCATACAGCTTATTTTCCATTATTTTAAGCTCTTTGACAACAGTAATTACAAATTCTTTGTCTTTACTATACGGATTTGCCGGAGAATGTTCCACGTCTATAGCAGGAATCAGGTCTCCGCTATTAAATTTTGCTGTTTTAAGAAAATGTTTTGCCTGTTCTTCTCCCGATAAGGCAAACGTATAGAAATGATATGAGCCTACCTTTATATTAGACTTTCGAGCCAGATCATAATTAAAAGGATAATTCCGGTCTTCATGTGTCGTACCTTCTGTCGATTTTAGATAAGCGAATGTTATATCTTGTTCCATTACATTATCCCAATTAAGAATTGGATTATGATGTGAAACATCTATACCCTTCACAAAATATTTACTAGAATCGAAAGATTCGGGTTCTTCAAAAAATCCTTTAATAACGAAGAAAGCTGCAATGCCTAAGCATACAGCTACACTCATCGACAGGATATATTTCTTTAAATTACTTTTTTTAGATTTTCTCCTGTTTACTCTTTTTCGTATTGTTCTTTTTCGTACTGTTTTTGCCATTTACTCTTAGTCAAATAAAATAGCTTCGGATAACAATTTTCCGGCTTTATCTTTGGGTGATAAGATTAGTTCTTTCTCATCTATTCCCCACTTGATAGCGACCGATGGATCACTCCATAGTAGAGACGCTTCATGTGCAGGAGCATATACGTTATCTACTTTGTAAGAAAAAATCGCTTCTTGACTAAGCACCAAAAAACCATGAGCAATACCTCTTGGCATAAATAGTTGCTTTTTATTTTCATCTGTTAGCTCTACAGCTAGATATTGTCCAAAAGTAGGAGAGCTTTTCCTTAAATCAACTACAACATCTAGAACAGATCCTTTAAGTGCCCTTACTAATTTAGCCTGAGAATATTCTCCTATTTGATAATGTAATCCTCTTAGTACTCCACGAGTAGACTTAGATTCATTATCTTGAATAAAATCAATCTTACCGATGTGCTCATCGAAAAGATTTTTCTTGTATGATTCCATAAAGTATCCTCTCTCATCATTAAATACTTTAGGCTCTATTACCCAGACTCCCTTGATGGATTGTTCCGTAAATTTCATTTTTCAGTATACGATTTCTTGTTGATATAATGTGTTTCTATTTTTATGCGATTTTTATTTGACCAAACTTAAGATATATTGTCCGTAAGCTGTTTTATCTAGTTTTTGCCCAAGAGCAGCCAGCTGATTGTCATCAATCCACTTGTTGCGCCATGCAATTTCTTCGATACAAGAAACATAGAATCCTTGTCTATTCTGTATTGTTTCTACGTAGTTTCCTGCCTCTAGTAAGCTATCACAGTTTCCTGTATCAAGCCATGCAAAACCACGACCAAACAATTGTACTTCTAACGTTCCTTCTTCCAAGTAGCATTTATTTAGGTCTGTAATTTCATACTCACCTCTTGCCGACGGTTTTAAGGCTTTGGCCTTCTCTGTTACCGTTTTATCATAAAAATATAGTCCCGGTACAGCGTAGTTCGATTTTGGCTTTTCGGGTTTTTCTTCAAGAGATAACACTTTTTTTGACTCATCAAACTCTACAACACCGTATGCACGAGGATCTTTTACGTAGTATCCGAATATACAGGCTCCGGTTTCGATAGAGGCCGCTTTTTTTAGCATCTGCGAAAAGTTTTGCCCATGAAACATATTATCGCCAAGGATAAGGCAACCCGGCTCACCATCTAAGAATTTCTCGCCAAGAACAAAAGCCTGCGCAAGTCCGTTCGGAACCTCTTGTATCACATATTCGAATTTCATGCCGAGTTCTACCCCTGTGCCGAGTAGCTCTCTGAACATAGGGAGATCACGAGGTGTAGATATAACCAATATTTCCCGGATACCTGCCAGCATAAGTGTTGATAGCGGATAATAGATCATTGGCTTGTCGTACACAGGCATTATCTGTTTTGATATTGCTTTAGAGAGTGGGAAAAGTCGTGTAGCACTTCCTCCGGCAAGAATAATTCCTTTCATAGTGTTTATGTTTATATAAATAGCAATACACAAAAATAGTAAATCTAGCGTATGATTCGAGTATATATCGAGAATAGTTTATTGTTGCATGCTCTTTTTGCCAATGTTGACTATTTACTCAAAATAGAAGTTGAGAATATATAAAAAATAGAGGCACTCTAACGAAATGCCTCCATTTATTTTATTTACAATAACCAGATTAGATGCAAGGGATTTTGTCGATGCGTCTCTGATGTCTTCCTCCTTCGAAAGGAGTATTGAAGAAGGCTTCTACCATTAGAGAAGCTTCCTCAGGAGAAATCATTCTTCCCGGTAATGCAAGTACATTCGCATTATTGTGAGCTCTTGCTAATTGAGTTATTTCTACATTCCAGCAAAGCGCGCTACGTACTTTCTTATGCTTGTTCAATGTCATATTAATGCCATTGCCTGTACCACAAACAGCAACACCAAAATCACATTCGTCATTGTCGATAGCTGTTCCCAATTTATGACCATAGTCAGAATAATCGGTACTTTCTGTAGAATAAGTTCCATAATCAATATATTTAACCCCTTGTTTATCAAAGAGGCTAATAATATATTGCTTTATAGAATATCCGGCATGATCGCTAGCCAATCCTATCGGTTTATCTCCTTGTATCGTAATTGTCATTGTTTTTTGTTTTTTATATTACTTCAGATATTCTTTGACCTGTTTATATACATTATCAGGTGTAAATCCTAGTTTTTCGTCGAGTACTTTGTACGGAGCAGAAAACCCGAAAGAGTTCATACCCCAAATTTTGCCATTGTCGCCAACCAGCCCAAGTAATGTCACGGGTAGCCCGGCAGTCAATCCGAACTTTTTCTTGTCCTTCGGCAATACGCTTTCCTGGTATTCTTTGCTTTGTGTGCGGAATACTCCCTCGGATGGAACGGAAACAATACGTGTTTTTATACCGTCTTCTTTCAGTAGTTTTGCTCCGTCAACGAGTGTCGATACTTCCGATCCTGAAGCCAGTAGGATGATATCGTAATTGGCATCTTCCTCCACTATATATGCTCCTTTCTCTGCTTGGAGAGCTTCAGTATACCGATTTTCTTTTGCCGGCAGGTCGTTGATGTTCTGACGCGAGAAAATCAGTCCTGTCGGGCTTGTTTGATTCTCCATTGCCATTTTCCACGAAACGGTTGCCTCTGTAACATCCGCCGGACGCAGTACCAGCATGGAGTTGTGCCCGTTGTGATTTTGCAATTTCTCCAACAGACGAATCTGGGCTTCCTGTTCTACGGGTTCATGTGTCGGTCCGTCTTCCCCTACACGGAAAGCGTCGTGCGTCCAGATAAACTTAACCGGCAGTTCCATCAGAGCAGCCAGACGTATGGCCGGTTTCATGTAGTCAGAGAAAACAAAGAAAGTTGCACAAGCCGAAATGATACCGCCATGCAGTGTCATGCCGATACACAGACAAGCCATTGTCAGTTCCGATACCCCTGCCTGCAGGAATGCCCCCGAGAAGTCCCCTTTTTTCATGCTGTGGGTATATTTCAGGAAACCGTCTGTTTTATCCGAGTTGGAAAGGTCGGCAGAGGAAACAACCATGTTCTCCACTTGCTTTGCCAACACACCCAGCACGGTTGCCGATGCCGCGCGAGTCGCCTGATTTGGTTTTTGCTCTATGGCTGCCCAATCGATTGCCGGTGTATAGCCACTGAACCATTTCTGCATTTTTTCGGCAAGCTCAGGATTTTGTTTAGCCCAGGCTTCTTTTTCGGCGTGTTTCTTTGTCACTATTTCTTCGAGTTCAGCCTTACGTTTGGCATATAGCTCTTTTACTTCGGGGAAAATAACGAACGGATTTGTGGGGTCACCTCCTAGGTTTTCGATTGTTTTCTCGAAAGAAGCCCCGGCAGCACTTAGGGGTTGTCCGTGGGTCTCAGTCTCATTTTCGAAGCTTGAACCGTCTGCTTTAATAGCACCTTTACCCATGATTGTTTTACCGATAATAAGGGTCGGCTTTTCTTTTTCAGCTTTAGCTTCTGTCAGAGCAGCACGTATTTCGGAGGCATCATTACCTTTGATGGTGATCACTCTCCATCCCCATGCCTGATATTTAGCGGCAACATCTTCTTCTGTTACTTCTTTGGTTTTGGTAGATAACTGTATTCCGTTCGAATCATAGAACATGATCAGGTTATCAAGTCCCAGATGTCCGGCTGTACGCCCTGCTCCTTGCGAAATCTCTTCCTGGATACCTCCATCCGAGATGAATGCATATATGGTCTGATCCATACGCTCACCAAAGCGATGTTTTAAGAATTTCGCAGCGATTGCGGCTCCTACGGCAAAAGTATGTCCCTGGCCCAGTGGTCCGGATGTATTTTCTATTCCGCGGTTGATATCTCTCTCAGGGTGTCCGGGAGTAACGCTTCCCCATTGGCGGAATTGTTGTAAGTCTTCGAGTGTGAATTTTCCAGTCAGGCACAATGTGCTGTAAAGCATAGGTGACATGTGTCCGGGGTCGAGGAAAAAACGGTCACGACCTTCCCATGTGGGGTTTTGCGGATCGTAAACGAGAAATTCAGTGAATAAAACATTGATGAAGTCCGCTCCACCCATTGCTCCCCCCGGGTGTCCTGACTTCGCCTTTTCAACCATTGAAGCCGACAGTATACGAATATTGTCTGCCGCACGGTTAAGTAAATCGATTGATGTCATAGTGATATGGTTATTTGTAAATTGATTTCATTTACAAAAGTAATGAAATATACATGTATATTAAAATAAAATAATATTCAAAAAAGGCAAATTTTGTCTCTCTGCTTAATTCTTTTTGCTAATCAAGGTTTATTGCAAGTCCCCCCATTGATGTCTCTTTATAGAGGCTCGGTAAGTCATGTCCGGTTTGTTGCATCGTACGAACAACTTTATCAAAATTAATAAGGTGTTTCCCATCCGATAACATTGCGAACGAACATGAATCGAGGGCTCTGGCAGCAGCAAAAGCGTTTCTTTCAATACATGGGACTTGTACCAGTCCGCACACGGGGTCGCAAGTGAGTCCCAAGTGGTGTTCCAATCCCATTTCGGCAGCATACTCTATTTGCTGAGGTGAGCCTCCGAATAGTTGGCAAGCCGCACCTGCTGCCATTGCACATGCTACTCCAACTTCTCCTTGGCAGCCGACCTCTGCGCCCGATACTGATGCGTTAGTCTTCACGATATTACCTATAAGTGCTGCTGTAGCAAGGGCTCTTACTATTTTTTGATCACTGAAATCGTGGTTTATTTTTAGGTGATACAATACTGACGGAAGAGTTCCGCTTGAACCACATGTAGGTGCTGTAACAATTACATTGCCGCTTGCATTTTCTTCCGACACAGCAAGTGCATAAGAGTATATCTGTGCTCTGCTTTTCATTGAGCCTTGATATCCTTTGGCTTTTATGCTATACATCGAGGCTTTTCGTTGCAATCCCAATCCTCCCGGAAGCAGTCCTTCTGCGTCGATCCCTCTGTGTATTGCAGCTACCATCGTTCTCCATACTTCCAGAAGATAATTATATATTTCTTTGCCTTCGGTATCTTCTACATATTCCCAAAATGTTTTGCCTGTTTCGTGGCACCATTGCAGGATTTGCTTCATCGTATTTTTGTCGTACAATTTTTCCTTATTTACTTTGCTATTCCCATCCGATAGGTCTCCTCCGCCAATGCTGTATACAATCCATTCTTTTATGGGCTGCTCGTCTGCAATAGCTTCGAATTTCATGCCGTTGGTATGGTATGGTAAAACAATCTCAGGTTGCCATATAATTTCTGTAGGGTAGGGAAGTAAGGTGTTTGTGATAGCTACATCGGTCATGTGACCTTTTCCTGTAGCTGCAAGGCTTCCGTATAATGTAACTCGGAACGATGTGGCGTCCTTATTTTCCTCTTTAAACATCAAAGCGGCTTTTTGTGGAGCCATTGTGTGGCTACTCGACGGGCCATGTCCGATTTTATATAAATTGCGAATCGATTCCATAATATTTATTTATAAGCTATAACAATTCTTCTTTTCTACTGTTCAGTTCTTAGTTAGAGCACAAAAATAGCAATATTAAATATTGTTAATCCTATAAAAGCAGGAATTAAGATATTTTACTATTATTCCTGTTTTTATAAGAATTCTCAAAGAGTAAGTTTTTATGTCATTTGTATATTTTTTTGTTATAATTAGCGGTTGGGTTGAAGTTAATTATTTGATAATCTGTTAGTCATTCTTAAGGTGTTTTGGAGTTGGATACAAAAAGACATAAATAAACAGGAACTTGTCGGCAATATGATATAAAAAGAAATGATATTTTGATCTAAAAATACATGTTGTACAACACGTTTTTTTATGGATGACAGCTGAAAAGAGATAAGTATTTTTACATCGATTTTATACAATAACAATCTTCACTTAACCTAAACGACCATGAGTTTTTGGATACTAACCATATCCAAATGAGAATCAAAGGGTAATTGAGTTTTGTTTAGTTTAATTACTCTTTGAATTCTCAGAGTTAAGTGCAGAAGATCGACCTAAAGAAGAATGAAATTTGACTAAAACTATAAAAATAAAACAATCTAACTAAATGTAAAAACTTAATCATGAGTAGTACGGAGAAAAAAAATTACTTGTTACCCATCATTGTGATGATCCTGCTTTTCGGGATGGTCTCATTCGTAACAAATCTAGCAGCGCCGATGGGTGTTGTTTTGAAAAACCAATTTGGAGCTAGTAACGCCGAAGGTATGCTAGGTGTGCTTGCTAACTTTATAGCGTATGCATTTATGGGTATTCCTGCTGGTATCTTGTTGAAGAAAATCGGATACAAGAAAACAGCACTTATCGCTATCGTTGTTGGTTTCGTTGGTATTGGTATTCAATACTTGTCAGGAGGAGCTGGTAGCTTTGCTATATACCTAATTGGTGCATTTGTTGCAGGTTTTTCTATGTGTATGTTAAATACAGTAGTAAACCCTATGTTGAACACTCTTGGTGGAGGTGGTAACAAAGGTGGTGCATTGATACAAACAGGAGGTACTTTCAACTCATTGTGTGGTACACTGGTTCCAGTTTTAGTGGGTGTTTTCGTTGCTGACGTGACAAAGGCTAACATTAAAGATGTATACCCTGTTATGTATATTGCTATGGGTGTTTTTGCTTTCGCTTTTATTATTCTGGCATTGGTTCAGATTCCGGAACCTCATATGGAAGTGAAGAAAGCAATTGACAACGTAAAAGACAAATATAGTGCATTATCTTTCCGTCACTTTGTATTAGGTGCGATCGGTATCTTTGTATATGTAGGTGTTGAAGTTGGTATTCCAGGAACATTGAACTTATTTCTTGCAGATAAATCGATTGCAGGGTTGGATGCAACATCAGCAGGTTTTGTGACGGGTACGTATTGGTTCTTGATGCTAATCGGACGTTTCTTCGGAGCTTCTATTGGAAGTAAAGTATCAAGTAAGTCAATGCTTACTGTTGCAGCCGGTTTAGGTCTTGTATTAGTTTTATTAGCGATTTTCCTTCCTATAACTACAAGAGTGTCAATGCCGGTATTCCAAAGCATTAACGGTAGTCTTTCATTCGGTATGATGCAAGTGCCTATCAATGCAATGTTCTTGGTATTGTGTGGACTTTGTACTTCTGTAATGTGGGGTGGTATCTTTAATCTTGCAGTAGAAGGACTAGGTAAATATGTAACAACAGCATCGGGTATATTCATGACATTAGTTTGTGGTGGAGGTATCTTACCACTTCTTCAAAACTTCCTAGCTGATAGCGTTGGTTATATGGCAAGTTACTGGGTAGTATTTGTTGGATTGGCTTATCTATTATATTATGCTGCTATCGGTAGCAAAAATGTAAATACAAATATTCCTGTAGAATAATAATACTGGATATAAAATATATTATAAAAGCCTGCTGAATCATTTAGCAGGCTTTTATGTTTTTATTCTTATGGATAATTATCTTATAATAATACGGATTGCTTCTTAGACCAACTCATAAGGAGCTATATTTAGCGTGTTATTTTTATTCAGCTTAACTTATGATTCATTTTTTATTTAATCGCTTTATATTTGTATTGTTAAAATTGAGATCGTATTATAGAAAGGTGACAAATAAAAATGAGTAGAAAGGTGTTACTTTTGTTACTTTTTAACAAAAAGTTGAAGAATAAAGTATATTGAAATAAAGAAAACTATGTCAATTAAAAGTATAATTGCTTCGACCTTAAATATTAAGGAGTCTCAGGTGTCTAAAACTGTAGATTTACTCGAATCGGGTGCTACAATTCCTTTTATCAGTCGTTACCGTAAAGAGGTAACCGGAGGCCTTGACGAAGTTCAGATAACTGCAATAAAAGAGCAGAATGATAAACTAAATGAGCTCGTAAAACGTAGGGAAACAATTTTAAAGTCGATAGAAGAGCAGGAAAAGTTAACACCTGAACTGAAAAATCGCATAGAGAATTGTTGGAACTCATCGGAACTTGAAGATATTTATTTGCCATATAAGCCAAAACGCCAAACACGAGCTGAAATAGCAAGGAAGAAGGGGTTGGAGCCTTTAGCGAATATTATTATGCTTCAGCAAAGGATTGATGTGCAGTCTAAGGCTCAGGCTTTTGTTAAAGGGGATGTCAAGGATGTAAAAGAAGCTATTGCCGGAGCATGTGATATAATTGCCGAACAGATAAATGAGGATGAATATGCCCGTAATTCTATTCGCAACCTTTTTCAGCGTGAGGCAGTTTTAACATCAAAAGTAGTAAAAGGAAAAGAAGAAGAAGGGGATAAATATCGAGATTATTTCGATTTTTCAGAAAAACTGAATAAAGTTCCTTCTCATCGGATATTGGCTATACGCAGAGGTGAATCGGAAGGTTTTCTCAGGGTAAATATTGCACCCGACGAGGATGCCGCCTTAGAGAGGTTGGATAAACGCTTTCTTAAAGGAGATAACGATAACGAAGCAACGAACTATGTTGCTGATGCAATCGAAGATGGTTATAAACGCCTCTTGAAACCTTCGATAGAAACAGAGTTTGGCGCCTCGTCGAAAGAGAAAGCAGATGAAGACTCGATACATGTATTTACCGAAAATCTCCGCCAATTACTGCTTGCTGCTCCATTAGGAGAAAAGAGAGTATTGGGTATCGATCCCGGATATCGTACAGGCTGCAAATTAGTGTGTCTTGATGCTGAGGGTAATTTGCTTCATAATGAAACTATATATCCACATCCTCCTCAGAAAGAGATGTCTAAAGCAGGGAGTAAGGTGGTGAAATTAGTAACGACTTATAATATAGATGCTATTGCCATAGGAAACGGAACAGCAAGCCGTGAGACAGAATACTTTATCACAAATCTTCGCTATGAGAAAGAAGTGCAGGTGTTTGTCGTCAGTGAGAACGGAGCATCTATTTATTCTGCGTCAAAGGTTGCGAGAGAAGAATTCTCGGACTATGATGTTACGGTAAGAGGTGCCGTGTCGATTGGTCGCCGATTGATGGACCCATTGGCCGAACTTGTAAAAATAGACCCGAAGTCGATTGGAGTAGGTCAATATCAACATGATGTGGATCAAACTAAGTTGAAAAAATCATTGGATCTTACCGTAGAAAGTTGTGTAAACCTTGTTGGAGTAAACGTTAATACTGCCAGTAAGCACCTTTTGACTTATGTTTCCGGTTTAGGGCCTGCTTTGGCTCAAAATATTGTAGACTATCGGGCTTCTAATGGAGCATTCCGATCTCGTAAAGAACTGATGAAAGTGCCTCGTATGGGTGAAAAGGCTTTTGAGCAGTGTGCCGGATTTTTGAGAATAGCGGGAGCTGAAAACCCTTTAGATAATTCTGCCGTACATCCTGAAAGCTACCATGTAGTAGAAAGTATGGCTAAGGATCTTAAGTGTACGGTAAAAGATTTGATCGATAATAAGGACTTGAAGAAGTCTCTTAAGCTTGAAAAATATGTATCGGATAAAGTTGGTTTGCCGACTTTAAATGATATAATAGAAGAACTGGATAAGCCCGGACGTGATCCTCGTAAGGGTATTAAGGTTTTTGAGTTTGATCCGAATATAAAAACGATAGAGGATCTCAGAGAGGGGATGACATTACCGGGTATTGTGACTAATATTACAAACTTCGGGTGCTTTGTGGATGTGGGTATAAAAGAAAATGGTTTGGTGCATGTCTCAGAACTGGCTGACCGCTTTGTTTCCGATCCGACAGAGGTTGTTTCGTTACATCAACATGTGGAAGTCAGGGTATTGTCTGTTGACACATCTCGAAAAAGAGTTCAACTATCAATGAAAACGGCATAAAATAACAAGAAAATTATGTTTTTAAGCCTATTTTTAAACTCTGGTTCGTTATAATTGTTATTAAAATCAGATTATCTTTGTCTGAACTTTTTTAAATAGAAAAACAAATGAAAAATTTAGTAGAAAAATTAAATCAAGATTTTGCCGCATTCTCTAAAGACGCAGCTTCACAAATCGAAAACGGTAATAAAGCAGCTGGCCAACGTGCTAGAAAAATTTCACTTGACATAGAAAAAGCTCTAAAAGAGTTTCGTAAACAGTCAATTGAAGCAGCTAAATAAAAGCATAATGCAATATTGCACGGAGGCTGTCTCATTTTAGATTTGAGATGGCCTTTTTAATTTATTAGCTTTAGATGTTAATTATATTATTGCTCCTATAATTAAGGGTTAGATTATGAATTTAGAATTTCTTACATCAGAAGTCTGTAAAATAGCTAAAGAAGGAGGGCACTTTTTAGCACAAGAAAGGAAAACCTTTCGTAAGGATAGGGTAGAGGAGAAAAATGCACATGATTATGTTTCGTATGTTGACAAGGAAACAGAAAGGCTATTAGTTGCCAGATTGTCACAGCTTCTGCCTCAAGCGGGGTTTATTACGGAAGAAGATACTGTTGCTTTCGAAAAGAAAGATTATTATTGGGTTATCGATCCTTTGGACGGTACTACCAATTATATACAAGACAATGCTCCTTACTGCGTGAGCATAGCTCTGACTACTGATGCCGAAATATTGTTCGGTGTGGTTTACGAAGTCTGTAGAGATGAATGCTTCTATGCTTGGAAAGGTAGTAACTCTTTCCTGAATGAGACCCAAATACGCGTTTCTGATAGGGACAATATGAGTCAAGCTTTTATCGGCTTAGACCTTCCTTATAATGCAGGGGATTACAAACCGGTCGTTAATCATTTGATGGATTCATTGTATGGGAAGGTTTCGAGCGTGCGGATAAATGGTTCAGCTGCTATGTCGATGTGTTACGTTGCCGCAGGGAGGTTTGATGCATGGGCTGAAGCATATATTAAACCGTGGGATTTTATGGCAGGGGCATTGATTGTGCTTCAAGCCGGAGGGGCTGTTACTAATTTTAAAGGGAGTTCTTTATTCAGGAAAGGCCATGATATATTGGCATCCAATTCATTGCTTCATAATGATATGTTAGAACTACTCGCTCCATTTAAGGACTCTTTGTGATTGTTTTATTTGTTTTAAAGAAAATAGTTTGTTAAAAATATTATGCTACAATTGGACTTGTTAGTAGGATAAGTTTTATAAATTTGAACTATCAATATACAGATACGCTATACCTCCAAAGCTAAATTAAAATATATGATAGAAAAGAGAGATTTAAACTTGGCTGTACTTATCGATGCCGATAATGTGCCTTACTCGAATATAAAGGGCATGCTTGATGAAATTGCTAAAATAGGTGTGCCAACTATCAAAAGAATTTATGGGGACTGGACAAAGCCTAGCGTTTCGGGGTGGAAGCAACCTTTGTTGGAGCATGCAATAACTCCAATACAGCAATATAGTTACACAACAGGTAAAAATGCTACCGATTCAGCAATGATTATCGATGCCATGGATATTTTGCATGGCGGTCGGGTTGATGGTTTCTGTCTGGTATCCAGCGATAGTGATTTTACGCGTTTAGCCGTGAGGTTGAGGGAGTCCGGTATGCAGGTAATAGGTATTGGAGAAAAGAAAACGCCCAGTCCGTTTATTGTAGCTTGTGATAAGTTTATTTATATAGAGATTATCCGAGATTCAGATGATAATAACGAAACGGAGTCTCCTGCGTCTACAGTTAAGAAACAACAAGAAAAGACTGTTGAACCTGTAAATAAAAAGTTGATAAATCTATTGAAGAGTACTATTAGAGACCTCGCTGATGATGATGGGTGGGCTTATTTGGGGGATATGGGTAATCTCGTTATAAAGAAGCGTCCTGATTTTGATTCACGAAATTACGGCTTTTCAAAGCTTGCCGCCTTGGTTAAAGCTCAGAGTAAGCATTTTGAAATGGATGAGCGCAAGAGCGAAAAGGGACATTCGCGTTTGGTATTTGTTAAAATAAAGGAATAATTTTATATTCTCGTTCTTTATTTATTATTAATACTATTCGCCTCTATTAAGAATAATATTAATTTTTTATATGTTTATTGGGCTGTTGTTTAGTCTGAAGAATATATCTTCGCACCCTGAATATGAGAATATTTAAAAGCTGCACAATGAAGAAAATTTTTATTATATGTATGTCTTTATGTTGTTTTATCTCAATTAGGGGACAAGATCAAATACTAAAGTATGAAGTAAACAATGTAGGAGAACTACAATACAATATAACAGATGCCCGCGAAAAAGATGTGAAGTATGTGAATTTATTGAGCATGGAAGCTTCCCTTAGAACAGATAAATGGTGGAAAAACGGATCATTTGATATTGCATTTTGGTCGGTAGGAAGAACATTCTCTCAAAATATTGCAAATGATTTTTTAACCTTTTCCAATATAGAAGAAGATAACTTTTGGCTTGTTTGCTCAAAATTTGGTTATCAGCAAACCTTCGGAGACTTTAGTTTGTTTGCAGGAATACGAAATATGAACTTAGATTATTTTAATAGCCCGTATTCTTCTTTCTTTACAAATAGTTCGGCAGGAATCTTTCCAACTATCTCTATCAACTATAGTGTACCAAATTATCCACTTGGGGCTATCGGACTGCATACAGAATATATGCAAATTGAGTGATATTGACGAATCCATATTCCTTTGGATTAAATTTTAAATTAAAAACCAATCCTTTATTTATATTATCTAAATTATTATAATATGAATTTTTTATATTAATAGTTCCTTTCATATATTCTGT
>NZ_JAIXHZ010000148.1:0-17507 GCF_043392705.1 Dysgonomonas sp. Shenzhen-Wh21 | reverse complement strand
AAGTATAGTAGTTTCTCTTTATATACTCTGATATCTTATTGATATCCACCGATGTTTGTCCCATTATATACATACACACGAGTTCACATTCTTCCATTTCGGTCAATTCATACTCCTTATGAGGGCTAGCTGCACGCCGCCTGATTATTTCTATGATTATTTTCTTTCTCAACTTCTGCATGACTATTTCGTCTTGCTTTGCCTTTTGATTTATCGTTCCATTCAGCGTGCTCATAATAGTTGTATTAGTTCATTCAGGTTCGGATTTGGCTAAGATAATGTAAAAGTTAATTACTTAAAAGAGATCGGAAGATGCTTTCTAACATAAAAGGAATACAGAAATGTAATATGATATGATTCGTGCATAATTTGTATGAAAAAAGACATTATAAATTTTGAAAAAATAAAAATTGCCTCTATATTTGCAGTCTCAATTGCGAAAGTAGCTCAGTTGGTAGAGCACGACCTTGCCAAGGTCGGGGTCGCGGGTTCGAATCCCGTCTTTCGCTCTGACTCTGAAAGACATCAGAGAGAAAAATGAAGATAATAGCTTCCAAATCAACAGATTGGAGGCTATTTTTTTTGAATATCCATTCCAGTTTGCAGACTAAGAAAAGCCACTAACAGACACCGAATAGGTACTCGCTGGGTACCTTTCGAATTCACCTAAAATTGGTACCTATTCGCCTACTTAAGTCATTGATTTGTCGCATAATGTCCGTCAATATGTCCTTCTTTCAGGTCAAATTGAAATTATTTTTGCAATTTTAAATTAATGAGTATGAAACGAAGCACTTTTAGAATCCTCTTTTATATCAAAAGAGGTAACCCAAAGAAAAATGGGAATGTAGTTATCATGGGACGAATCACTATCGATGGAGAGCGTTCTCAGTTCAGCACCAAGTTAGAAATCAATCCTACGGTCTGGGATAACAAATCCGGCAAAGTAAAAGGCAATAACGCAAAAGCTGTAAGCATAAATAATGCGTTAGCCAATTTTCGGGGCAAAGCCACCATGCATTACAACAAACTGATGGATGTAAATGGATATGCCCACCCCGAAAAGATTAAAAATGCCCTGTTTGGTTTGGAAGAAAAGAGTAAAACGATCATGTATTACTTCAACAAATTCAATGAACAGTACAAGTCAAAAGTAGGAGCAGTTGTAACACGAACCACTTATTTGAGATATGAACTGGCTCAAAAAAGGTTGGGTGAATTTATGGAAGAAACACGCAAGGTAAAAGATATGCCTTACCGTGAAATTACTACGGTTTTCCTTCAGGACTTTTATTTATTCCTGCGGAATAAATATAAATCAGGAAATAATAATGCAATGAAGACTATTCAACATGTCAGAGCAGTATTCTTTTATATCAAAAACACAGGGGAACATTTTGCAGATCCATTCGCCAATTTTAAAATCAGTTTTGAGAAAATCGAACGCTCCTATCTGACTAAAGAAGAACTTGAAATATTATACAATAAAAAATTCGGCTCGGAACGACTTGAAAGAGTCCGGGATATTTTTCTTTTTTGTTGCTACAGCGGTTTATCTTATTCTGACCTGTATAATCTGACGAAGGAAGAAATAAAGACAGGTATTGACGGCAACTTATGGATTATGGATACAAGGAATAAAACCGGAGTGCCCTATAAAGTGCGCCTGTTGGATATACCTGTAGCTATTCTGAAAAAGTATGAGCATTTGCAGAAAGATGGTAAGTTACTACCTGTGATCAGCAATCAAAAGATGAACGAATATTTACTGGAAATTGCTAATCTTTGCGGTATAAATAAAAAAATTACCTGCCACACAGCCCGGCACTCGTTCGCAACCCTCTGTTTAACAGAAGGAATGTCTATTGAAAGCGTTTCAAAATTATTGGGCCATACAAAAATAAAAACGACACAAATCTATGCCCGAATAATCGATAGAAAACTAAGTGATGACATGGATCAACTGGCAAAGAGGCTTAAAGGGCCAGACTCTAGTTCTTCGACTTTAGCAGTTTAAGCGAATCAATACAAATTCAATTTAAGAATAAAAGCAATGAACTTAGAAAATATTAAAGACAAGATTATCATTATCAGAGGACAACAAACCATTTTAGATAGTGATGTCGCAATGTTGTATGGCGTTGAAACAAAGCGTGTCAATGAAGCTGTAAAGAATAATCCGGATAAATTCCCTGAAGGATATATTATTTACCTGTCAAATGATGAAGCAGATTCTTTAAGGTCGAAATTTTCGACCTTAAAGAATCCTGGACGTGGAGGGCATTTTAAATATTCTCCGAAAGCATTTACAGAAAAGGCTCTATATATGATTGCCACAATCCTGAAATCGCCAAAGGCAACCGAAACAACAATATCTATCATTGAAACTTTTGCTAAAGTAAGAGAACTTTCAAGAAACATCTCTGAATTACATCAGCAGGAAGACAACAATACCCGTCAGTCCATGTTGCAGAAAAGCGGAGAGATCATTGCAGATATAATTTCAAGTGACTTTGAAACAACGGAAACAGAGACGACCGTAGAACTTAATCTTGCGATACTCTCTGTAAAACACACCATAAAGCGAAAGCCGAATAAATGAAAAATAGAGTAGTTAAAACAAAAACAATGTAGTATGAAACGAAGTATTATCACAATAGTCGAAAATTTAGCATCAAAAGCTACTGTCAGGATTATTTCTGATGCAGGCTCAGAGATATGGATGTCTAAGCCTGAAATAGCACACCTGTTGATGGTTTATCAAAATACCATAAGCAATAACTTGCGGGCAATTTTCAAGGTTGGTATTTTGAATGAAAAAGATGCTATCAGAGAGCATCGATACAAAAGGCAGAACACAGAATGTATTGCAATTTATTATAGTCTGGAAGTTATTATTGCATTATGTTACCGTGTCCGTTCATTTCCGGCACAAACAATCCGACAATACATTAAAAGTCAAATTGAACTCAAGAATAACAATGAAACAGCATTTAACCAACTTCATAAATTATCCCTTTTCTCATTAAATTAAGATTTGTGAAATATAGCTATTCTACATTATGCCTAATATTCAATGATATCGGGCATATTTATTTGAAATTTATTATTTCCATAGATGACTTCTTTTACATATTCGTTAAAGAAGTCTCCTTTCTCATCGAGGTACAAGCTGAAAATTACTTTTCATTTGTGGCTAAATAGCTTCCACCTGTCCGGAAATGATGATTATTGATGGTAATTATAAACAAAAATCAATATGTCGGAATATCCGATGAATAAAGTTACATTATACTACTTAACTACTATGATCATAGGTATTAAGGGGCATTTTACCATACCTTTTAGATTATTCAAATACTTCCTTTGACGAAACTTTTGATAATTCAAGATATAAAAAAGAAATTGAACAACTTGATTTTAATAGTTTACAATAAATAATTCTACATAATTCTTAAGTGTAAACTATTTAGGCGGTGTTGCCTCTTTCTTCAATTATCATTTCGCCTCCGTATACATAGGTGAGGGAATGACAGGGTATCATGGAAGTACAATGCGTGTCGTTATTGAAAAAATAACTAAAGAAGATATTGGAATATTGAAAGAATATTGAGTTTTTATAATCTTGTTCCATAATTATATGTTTCTTACAAATATAGAGTATATATTATTTACAGTCAAACGTCATTCAATGATTATATTTCAAAGTTTTCAAGAAAGAGTCCTTTCGGCTTTTATATGGATAGCCAAAGATTGTAAGATAACGTTTTGGTGACGTTGCTTATCTATTTTAGATACCATGACAGGCGTTCCTTGTCTGCCATTTTCAGACTCTATATAAGCAAAGTAAGTAATGTATTATATCCGCAATAGACAATTATAATCAAATGATTTAATCAAAATAGACCCTAATTTCTTTTTCGTTTAATCTTTTCATTAGCCAATTCTTTATTTTCTCCTGATCGTTCTTTGGCAGAATGCGTTTAGATGTGATCATAAATACACCAGTTTTCGCTCTATGCAAAGTATCATTCTGGGTATAGATATATGATTGGGCATACGAACAACTCTCTATATGAGGGTATAAAGGTGTCAACTCTGACAGTAATTGCTTCCCTATCTGGTATTGGCTCTGTATACTGTCTATTTTTTGTTTATAACCCGCAATCTCTACATTTAAGCGGGCTATTTGTTGCCGGGATCTCTCTTCTTCAGACTGAGCTTTTAGTCTATCTTCAGCTATATCATTATCTATGGCCAACCCTTGCTCTATTGTTATCTTAGCATCATCTAAAGAGAATAAGCTTGCCTGACCAACAATTGCATCTTTGTCTTCTTCTGTCAACGAAGATCCGCCGTATACCAAATTAATTTCTTTCCTGTTTGCAGCAACCTCATTGTTTAATAAGTAGTTCCCTTTATATATGCCTACATAACGTGTATATTTTTCGGCATTTACTCTGAATTTCTCATTCTGGGACATCCGGTAACCCAAATATATACTGGGCAATATGATTATAATAAGAACGATGGACAGTCCCTGATTGATACGTTTCTTTCTTGTCTCACTTATGTTGGTATCTCTGATCGGAAACTTCAACATTTGAGAAATTAAAACCGAAGCATAAGCAATACAAACGGTGTTGATAGTAAACAGATAGAATGCTCCATAGAAAAAAGAGAGTTGGAATGTCGCTAAACCGTAACCGGCTGTACATAGAGGCGGCATCAGAGCCGTAGCAATAGCAACACCGGGAATAACATTTCCTTTCTGCTTACTACTGATTGCTATAATACCGGCAAATCCACCAAATAGAGCAATTAAAACATCATAAATCGTCGGACTGGTTCGGGCTAAAAGCTCTGAATGGGCTGTATGAACGGGGGTTATCGAAAAATAAACAGTGGATGCTATAAGGCTGGCCAGCACCGCAAAACCAAAGTTCTTTAATGACTGACGAAGCAATCCAAAATCATGAATAGCAATACTGTAACCCATTCCATTGATTGGCCCCATCAGTGGAGAAATAAGCATGGCTCCTATTATCACAGCGGTTGAATTGGTATTAAGTCCAACGGATGCTATGATTATCGCGCAAACTAATATCCATATATTCGTCCCCTTGAACGAAATCCCCTGTGTTATCGAATTATGGATTTCTTCAAAGTCTTCGGTTTGCTTTTGCAGACTAACGTAAGTGACTACTTTTCGTATGAAATTATACATGCTATATATTATTAGTATTCAGACTATACACCTGATTTGAATAACCATGGAAAAGATACTTCTTTTTTATCAATTATATATTTACCAATCACACTTTTTCTATTTATGATTTTTGTTCTTGCTTATAAACTGTTTAATATCTTTGTTAGATCCGTAAACAACCAAGATATCATTTTTTTCTAACATGGTATCGGGTGTTGGTATACCTTGAACGTCGGCAACAACTCTGGTTTTCCCTATTATGCTCTTCTTTTCTACATTTTTGATAACAGTCAACACGAGCATATTATATTCCTTACGAAAACCGATTTCTTCGATTGTCTTTCCAATAAGAATATCCGGAACTACAATTTCTACCATGCTGTAATTCTCATTTAACTCAAAAGAATCGACCATACCGCGAAGCGTTAGTTTCTTCGCCCATCTTTCTGCGGTTTCTTCTTCCGGCCGGACAATCTCATGTACGCCGATTGCCTGTAACACATTTTCTTGCAAAGGATTCAGGGACCTTCCTATAAGTCTCTTTACATTCAGGTTTTTAAACATGGCTGTCGCCATTATATTAGCACCCTGATCTTCTCCTATACAGACAATGACCACATCTGTATTTTTCAAGGGTAATGTTTCTACTGCAGCGGCATCTGTTACATTCAAACATGCAACATGCGTTATTTTATCTTTCAGTTCATTCACCCGTTGCATCTTCGTATCGACTCCGATTACCTCATTGCCCTGTGATACTAACTTTTCAGCAAGTGAAGAACCGAATACTCCGAGTCCCACAATAATATATTTCATTTTTTCTTCTTTCTAATTAATCAGTATCTCCTCCGATGGATAAGTATAATTAGACATCCTCACTTGCTTAAAGAAAGCAATAAGCAGCGTGAGTGTTGTTACACGGCCTATAAACATCAGTATTATCAGCACCAGTTTACTGGCAGAACTTAAACCGGAAGTTATCCCCAGACTCAGCCCGACTGTACTATATGCCGAAACCGATTCAAATATAATATCTAATAACCGTAAGCCTTCATCAAAATAGGAAATAAGTAATGAGCCTATCCCTAAAACAACAACAGAAAGTGTCATCACTGCAAAAGCACGTCTTATGGATGTTTCGGATACCTCACGGCTATACACTTCTATATTCTTTCTCCCTTTGGCCAAACTGATAAAATTCAATACTGCTATTGCAAATGTACTGGTTTTTATACCTCCTCCCGTAGAGGCAGGAGAAGCTCCGATCCACATCAAGATGATTATAATAATGAGTGATGATAAATGTAACTGATTAAAATCAATTGAGTTGAACCCTGCTGTACGGGGCGTTGTCGCTGTAAATAGTGCTGTGACGAATTTCCCGATTCCCTGATGAGAAACCAGTATATTATTATACTCATTTATGAAAATAAGAATGGTTCCGATAACAATTAAAGAGAATGTTGTTATCAGATTAATTTTACTTCCCAGCTTCATCACCCAAGGCTTGTAAACGTCTTTTTTATGATTGAAAATCTGTAAGAATGTTCTTCTGATTAAATGTTTCAGGTATTTCAATAAGTTGATTACAATCGGGAATCCTAATCCTCCGAGAACAAAAAGGAATATCAGGCTCAATTGGAATCTGTAGTTATCCACATATCCGTTTTCCATAATACCATGCGGCAATGTAGAAAATCCTGCATTACAAAAAGCAGATATGGAGTGGAATACTGAAAAATAAATCCGGTCACCTAATAATGGAATTAAATCAGGGTTTAAACTAGTAAAAATAAAGAAAGCCCCGACAGCTTCAATACCAACTGTTATAATTAATATCCGCTTTAACGTCTTAAAAATTTCATCAATCTTCTCTATGTTAGAGATATTACCCATCGTTAATTGATCCTCATAAGACGAGCCTCCCTTAAAGAAGTAGCTGAAATAACTGGCAAAAGTCAATATACCTAAACCGCCGGCCTGAATCATGACCATGATGACTGTTTGTCCGAACAATGTAAAATCTTTACTTGTATCCAGTGCTACCAGACCTGTTACACAAACGGCACTCGTTGTTGTAAAAAGAGCATCTATCAGGCTGATGCTCCCGGTTGTGGATACCGGTAATAGCAGTAAAATTGTCCCTATAAGAATCAGTCCTAAAAAACTGAGAACAAATAAGCGAGCCGGGTTTAATCCTATATATTTTATTCGGGATAACATTATTTATGCTTTACGGAACGGCTTAATGTGATATATCCTAATACTCCGCCAATGATAGAAGCTGCAAAAATACCAATCTTGGCTTGTACCATATATTCGGGATGAGTGAATGCCAAAGAAGTGATAAATAGCGACATGGTAAAACCAATAGATGCCAGCAAACCTAAACCAAACAGATTACGTACATTCATCCCTTGAGGGAATGGTGCGACTTTCAGCTTTATCAGTAAAAGAGTAAAGCCAACCACACCTAACACTTTGCCCAATAGTAGGCCTAGAGCTACGCCTAAAGCTATATTCGTACTCAATAGTTGCTCAACATCAATATTGAGTGAAACTCCGGCATTGGCCAGAGCAAATATCGGTATGATAACAAATGTGACTAAAGGATGCATTCGATGTTCTAAGCGTTGCAATGGCGGAATGGCTTTATTGGTATCTATTTTTATTTCTTCCAACAAATGCAACTGGTCATTTGTAAGCGTCGGAATTTCGTTTTTAGGATCAACCTCCCTGAATTTATTCAGATAGTTCTTTATCCGTTCCACAAATAGATTCTCTCTTATTTTCACATCCGCAGGAATCATAAAGGCGGCAATAACAGAAGCTATTGTAGCATGTACTCCTGATAAGAGAAAAGATGTCCACACGCCGAGAATACCAAATATGGCGTAGAACAAAATACTCCGCACACCCATTTTATTGCCAACGAACATAATAAGAGCAAAGCCAAAACCAATAGCAAGGCTCATGAATGAAATATCGGATGTATAGAAAAATGCAATAACCAAGACAGCCCCCAGATCATCAACAATAGCCAGTGCTGTAAGAAATACTTTCAGTGATAATGGTATCTTGCTCCCCAATAGGTACAAAACACCTAAAGCAAAAGCAATATCGGTTGCCATCGGTATTCCCCATCCGTGATGAACTTCTCCGGATGGATTCAGGATCATATAGATAAGTGCGGGTACGAGCATACCGCCGATTGCTGCACCGATAGGCAAAAGGGCTTTACGCGGATTGGATAATTCTCCTCCTACAATCTCCCTTTTGAGTTCTAAGCCCACTACAAAGAAGAAAACAGCCATCAGCCCGTCATTGATCCAGTGATGAATGCTATATTCAAAGAATGGAATGCCATCAAATATAAATCCCAGTTTATGCTCCAATACATGAAAATAGTCTTCCGACCATGGGGAATTAGCTAAGATCATAGCAATGATAACACTCAGCCCGAGGACTATACCTCCGGCCTTTTCCTGTAATATAAATCGCTGAATGGGTTGAACCACCTTATCGATAGCTTCTTTTTTTTCTCCTGTCATCTATCCGGATTTTATGGAAATGTTGAATATTTTAATAAACATCAAAAATAATTTATTTTTTTCGACTAGAAAAAATATTACCGATTAACTCTATTTTAATAGGCATAGCATACTTATAATGAGCCGTTAAACATAAATTAACTTTTAACCAAGCTCTAATTTTACTACTTTTGTTCCTAATACTGGAAAATCCGGTACTGTTCAGGAGTGGTTTTATTATTAGTCTATTACCTTTCTTTCTATATCCTGAACTCTTTTTTTAATCTTATATGACCGAGGAACTATTTATATCATTTGTAATGATGAGTTCTGCTATTGAGGTATATTTTAGATGCTTTATTTAGCATATATTTTTATTTCTCTACCATAATGAATTAAATAGTCTTATTTAGAAAAACATGTCAAGATTTGTTCCCGTTATTATTTATATCTTTTTTTCTTCCAATCTTAATATTTGGGCATCGGATGGGGAGCCTCAAAAAAAAACTATAAAAATAGGTGGAGCTGTACGGTTTAATATTGCTTCAGAAAACTATGAATCTGCTGCTAGGCCTTTAGATTCTTATATTAAATTAGATACATGGTTTTTGTCAGTAGATGCAGGATATGAGGATTTTGATTTAAGTTTTCAATATAGGCTTTATCCCGGATCAAAAGCACATTTTATACATCATGCCTATGTTGGATACAGGTTAAATGATAGTTGGTATGCAAAATTAGGAGTTTTTCAAAAACCATTTGGGATAGCGCCGTCTGCATCTCATTCTTGGTGGTTCCAACTTCCATATTATATGGGACTGGAAGATACTTACGCAACCGGCATAGGTGCTGAATACAAGATCGAGAAGCTATCTGTTGATATGGCATATTTCAGACAGGCTGCACCAAAAGGTTTCTTAAGTTCTGAGTATGAAGATGATACTGTAGGAAACAGCCGTTTTTCATATACTGTTGTTCCCACAACAGGGCTTACTGGAGCTAACAGAAGTAAAGCTTCCATCCGCGAACTAGACCAATTTAACATGCGTATATGTTATCAATTAACAGAGATCGCAGAAGTTGGCTTATCCGGACAGTTGGGTAGTATCTATAATGAGACCTTGAATAAAAGGAAATGGAACTTGTCCTGGGCGATACACTCAGTATTCAATTATCGAAGATGGAATTTAAAGGCTGAAATTATTGGGTATAATTATAAATCTCAAAATGACAAAGGAGAACTTTTAGATGCCGTACAAATGGCTGCTTATGGCTCTCCTTATGATGTGGCAAGCAAAGGATTTGTATACCTGGCAGGAATATCATATACTATTCCTATAAAAAGGAAATTCATAAAAAGTATAGAAGCATATGTAGATTACTCAATAGCTGACAAAAGTAGAGCCGGATATAACAATACTCATCATTTAATACCCGGAGTATCCATTGCTTCGGGACCTATTTACACATACATAGATATGGCTATAGGAAAGAATCATCCATGGCTTACGAGCAACTTTGGAGAAGGACTTGCACAAGGTAGCGATAATGCCAGATGGAATAGCCGTTTTAATATAAATATCGGATATTATTTTTAAAATCAACACATTACAACAAGTAAAAATAAAACAATATATAATATGATAAAAAGCAAATTACCTTTTCGAACGACATTAACCAAATCAGTTGCTCTACCAGGGCTAATTGTTATACTTTTTGTATCCCTTTATTGTGGCTTCTTCCCTGAACAAGCCAATAAATCTCTGTCGGTTGTGAAAACCTATTTTTTTAACAACCTGAGTTGGGTTTATGTATTGATGGTAACTTTGTTCGTTCTGTTTCTTATTATTATAGCTTTAAGTAAACTTGGTAATATTCGCTTAGGTTCGGATAATTCCCGGCCTAAGTATAGCTTCTTTTCATGGATAGCAATGCTGTTTGCAGCCGGTATGGGAATCGGGCTTATGTATTTCGGTGTGGCAGAAACAATGTCTCATTATGCAAATCCGGCTATAGACGATACGCTTCAACGAGCAAAAGAAGCCCAATTATACACTTTTTTCCATTGGGGAATACATGCCTGGGCCATATATGCTGTGGTGGGATTAGTACTGGCTTATTTTGCCTATCGTTATAAATTGCCGTTGGCAATACGAAGCGGTTTATATCCTTTGTTGAAAGATAAAATATATGGGCCAATCGGAAATATTGTAGACACTTTTGCGCTATGCAGTACATTTTTCGGAATTGCGACAACTTTGGGATTTGGTGTTGTACAGCTAAATGCAGGATTGCAAAGTATAGGATTGGTGCCAGAGAACAGTTTTACATTTCAGGCTATTATCGTTATCGTAGTCATGGGTATCGCTATATTTTCAGCTTTTACAGGCGTAGATAAAGGTGTGAAGCGATTAAGTGAACTGAATCTGTCTCTCGCTTTTATTCTGATGGTATTTATTTTGATTGCGGGACCAACAATATATATACTTAGCACCTTTAGTGAAGGTATCGGTTATTACATCAGTAATTTAACAAATCTGACCTTCAATACTTTTGCCTATGAAACAGAAGCTCAGGGCTGGTTCTCGGGCTGGACAATTATGTATTGGGCATGGTGGATATCATGGTCTCCGTTTGTAGGGTTGTTTATTGCACGTATATCGAAAGGGCGTACCATACGTGAGTTTATTATAGCTGTACTACTGATTCCTTCCTTATTCAATTTCTTATGGATGACTATATTTGGCAGTAGTGGTGTTTGGCTGGATAAATTCGTAGCAAATGGAGAATTGAGCCTATTGGCGAATGATCCGGATACTCTCCTGTTTCGCTTTTTTGAATATTTTCCATTTACAGGCTTATTGAATATAATAGCAATCTTGATGATTGGGGTTTTCTTTGTTACTTCGGCAGACTCCGGTATATTAGTTATGAACAGTATAGCATCCGGTGATAAAAAGAACTCGCCGAAGTGGCAAAATATATTTTGGGGTGTACTGCTCATCATTCTCTCTCTTACACTGCTTCGGGCAGGAGGTCTGGCCTCACTGCAGACGATGACTCTCATTTCCGCATTACCCTTTGGTTTGAGCATGCTACTCTTATGTTTTTCTTTATGGAAAGCTTTGCAAATCGATCATTTATTTCATAATACCAAACTGCCCTATGGTAGTATTGCATGGGACGGGAGCAGATGGAAGGAACGGCTGAACAGAATACTAACCTTTTCCCACAAAAGAGATGTCAAGGACTTTTTGAATGGCACGGTAAAAGAAGCATTCGGCGAACTTCAGCAAGAATTATCCGCCAATGATATTGAAGCTGAAATAATAACTGGTAAAAACACTCCTCTATCCATAGAGTTATTGATAAGGCATGATAAAATACGAAATTTCCGATATGGTGTCGTTGCTGAGCCTCAAACGATCTCGGAGTATATGATAGAAGAAGAGAATACTCCGAATGTTGATATGGAAACGCCTTATATACCGATTACCTATTTTAATGATGGGCGTAAAGGAAATGATATACAGTATATGACAAAAGAGGAAGTGATAGCTGATGTCCTCAGAGAATATGAAAGATTTATAAGTCTCATCTCTGATGATAAAAACGAATTGCTTATTATTGACAAGTAGATAAACCTGAAAAAGAAGGCTGTGAATAAATTGATAGATTCAGGAAGGAATGATCGTCCTGAATCTATTTATTTGCAATCTCTTTCTTTAAACTTTGCTATTTTATTCCTGTTACAGTAATCGAATAAATGCCGACATTTCGCGCTTTGTATTTGGCTATTGTCGATGCATCCAGATGCTCTTGTAAGACTTCATCAGGAATGACAATAGTTTTTGTTCGTTCAATCTTTATATCAGTAAAATTAGCTCTCTCTATCTCACCCAAATAATCCTCTCTTTGTATGGCACTGGCTATACAACCCGCATACATAGAAGCATTATCCGTAAATTCTTTTGGAAATACACCATTCAGGACAACATCAGAAATACAGAAATGGCCGCCTTCTTTCAGTACCCGATATATTTCTTTAAAGATTTTATCTTTTTCGGGTAGCAGATTTAAAACACAATTGCTGACTACTACATCGATAGAACTATCGGGTAAAGGCATATTCTCTATATCCCCTTCAATAAATTCGACATTCATATATTCTCTTTTAGTTGCGTTCTTTCGTGCCTTTTCTATCATCTGTGGCGAAAAGTCAATGCCGATTACTTTTCCTGTTTCCCCGACTTCTTCCCTGGCTATAAAACAGTCGTTTCCTGCACCTGAGCCTAAGTCTAAAACGGTATTACCATCTTTAATACCTGCATATTCAGTAGGCAATCCACAGCCTACACCCAAATCAGCATCGGCTTCATATCCTTTAAGCCCGCTGTGATCTTCGCTCATGATCGTAAAGACCTTTTTTGAAGGTGTCGCAGGATTCGTTCCACAACAGCAATCGGATTTTAAAGCATCGCTATTCAAAGCCAGTTCGCTATATCTCTGTTTTACCAAAGCTTTCTTTTCTTCGTTTGTGTTCATATTAAAAGTATTGTAGTTATTTTATTTATAATATTTCTTTCTTAGCCAAAAGGCAATGTTTACCAACAGTATAAGTACAGGAACTTCCACCAATGGGCCTACTACGCCTGCAAAAGCTTGTCCACTATGTAAGCCGAAGACACCTATTGCTACTGCAATAGCCAGTTCAAAGTTATTGCCTGTAGCTGTAAATGCGATTGAAGCATTTTTATCATAAGATGCCCCCATCATTTTACCTGCAAAGAAGCTAAGGAAGAACATGACTACGAAATAGATTAATAACGGTATGGCTATACGCACTACATCCAACGGTATTTGTACAATCAGTTCCCCTTTGAGGCTAAACATTAACACAATGGTAAATAGTAAGGCGATTAAAGTAATTGGTGAAATTGCAGGGATAAACTTATCCTTATACCATTGTTCCCCTTTTAATTTTACCAATATCAAACGGCTTAAAATACCCATCAGGAAAGGTATTCCCAAATAGATAGCAACTGTTTCGGCAATTGTTACTATAGAAATATCCACAATTGCACCTTCAAAGCCAAATAACGGCGGCAACTTAGTTACAAATATCCATGCATAGAAACTGTAAAAAAACACCTGAAAAATACTATTCAGGGCGACAAGTCCCGCACCGTATTCTGTATTACCTTCTGCAAGATCATTCCATACAAGTACCATTGCAATACACCGTGCAAGACCTATCAGAATAACCCCCACCATGTATTCGGGATAATCGTGTAAAAAGAGAATGGCAAGTAAGAACATTAGGGCAGGTCCGATAATCCAATTCAGGACTAACGAGACAGTCAGTATTCTGACATTCTTGAAAACTTTCGGCAGTTGTTTGTAATCTACTTTTGCCAATGGCGGGTACATCATCAGGATCAGACCGATTGCCAGAGGAATATTTGTTGTCCCACTCGACATGGAATCTATGTAGTTACTGAAAGAAGGTATAAAATATCCCAATCCTACACCGATAGCCATCGCAAGGAATATCCAAAGTGTTAAGTTCTTATCTAAGAAACTCATTTTCTTTTTACTCATCACCTTTTATCTTATCGGTGTATAATTTATAAAATGCTGTTTTGATTTCATCCCTTACCCTGATATACTCGGATTGAATAAATTCGGCTCTTCCCATAGCTTCGGAAGGGTCGTCAAAGCCTATATGCAGACGGTTCTTTACTTTTCCTGAGAATGCAGGACAGCTTTCATTTGCACCCCCGCAAACAGTAATCACATAATCCCATTCATCATTCATATATAGCTCTACACTATCGGATGTATGATGTGAAATATCCACTCCTGCATCCCACATAACTTCTATTGCTTTCGGGTTTACTTTTCCGCTTGCTTTTGTCCCTGCGGAATAAACAGATAAAGAAGGATCGAATGATTGTAAAAATCCATGAGCCATCTGGCTACGGCAACTATTTCCTGTACACAGAATTAAAATTCTCATATTGTTTATAATTTCGTATTTAGACTAACAGTTCCTATTTCGTCGAATAACGAATAAATATCTAAAAAAAATATCAGGATAAAACCCTTGACATTTTATAGTTTGTCATGGAAATACCAATGCAAACGGTCTGTTGTTCCAGAATAACATAGCCTTTTTTTGAGAAGAAAGGTTGAGCTGTAATACTGACATCAGCAGTTATTTCTGAAATATCCTTCAACCGTGCATACTCTTCAATCTTTTTAAGTAAGAATGATGCAATGCCCATTCCCTGATAGTCCTTATGGACAAACATGGAATTTAAATATCCTGACAATTTTAAGGCAGCAAACCCTAATATTGTATTGTTTTCTTCAGCAAGTATAAAGTATTGCTCATTTATCCGTTCCTCCCATACACTCGCTTCTTCTCCTCTTGCAGCCCAGCATCCGACCTGTTCGGGTGTATAGTCTTTCAAATTGACTGAAAGGATAGTTGAACGAAATAATTCCTTAATGGCAGGAATATCTTTTTTTGTTGCAAACCTGATGTTCATCATATCAGCAAATATCGTCTGTTTTCTGTAATTGAGTAAAAAAAACACCAAATAGTTCTTTGGCTTTATTCCAGTTCTCGTTATTGATACAATATTTCACGGTGGGTAATGTAATTGTCCCCTGAATTAATCCTGCATCTTTTAGTTCATTCAAATGCTGAGACAGCGTGCTTTTAGCAATCGGTAACACCTCTGACATATCACCGTGATAGCAGCATGATTGATTGGCAAGCATTTCAAGGATGGCAATACGAATGGGATGTCCCAATGCTTTCGCAAAACGGGCTAATTGTTCCTGATCCGCTGTTAATTCTTTCTTCGACATAGACTCGATATTTATTGTTCGCAAATATACGAATATAATTTAAATTCGTAATATTGGGAATACTTATTTTGTAATATATTATAAGAGCGGATCTGTCTCGATACGTGAGAAATTGATGATATAGCTCTTGTTTCCTGATGTTTTTCTTTGTTGAAAAAACAAAAATTCTATTTGCGAAATTTTCGGTAGATTGCAATAAGCAGAAAGTTGTTCCCGGAAGAACAACCATTTCTGCATTTTTTGTGATAATATACTTTTGTACACCGACAGAAATAACGTCTTCACCCTCTGTACAATACAGGACAAAACCTCCTTCTATCTGATAAGGGCAATCAAAGAACAACTTGAGATTGCTTTTTCCATACCAAAAATATTTCGTAAATAAAAAAAAGAATCTATTTATGCTGATTTTTATCGGCACCTAAGTGACTGTTTGCTAATGTATATCATTTGTCAAGTTTATATATTCTTTCGGTATAATTGTGGATATTTTGTAAAAGTGATTGATAAGATTTACTCTTTCCAAATTCGGCATTCTCATATCCTATAGGGAATCCTTTGGAAACATATTCGTCATTGATAGACACAGTCAAGGGCATGAAGTTATCAGAAATATTCCCGGAAGTCTGAATATTAATATCGAGATATTTCGGAGTTGTTTTAGAAAAGTCAATCTTGCTCATATCAATAGTTTTTACCTCAGTTCCAATATCAGTTCGGAACTGAAGATTATTATTTTCCACATCATAAATAAGCTGCCATTCCCCCCGCCCTATGTTATTCAAAACATACCAAGAATAATCGACAGGTGATTCTTCTAAATTGGAATCATATTGCTGAAGGTAGTGAGCTGCTTTAATATAGCGTTCACTCCATTCGCTTTTGCTGGGGTCAAACGTATTAGTGCCTCCAAATGCTTTGTAGGTGTTCAATACATTCAATTCTTTGGCATACTGGTCATTGCATAATATAGGCATAGGCATATTATCACCATGCGCAATCACATATTTGCCGTCTATTAATTCGATAGCTGCTGTATTTCCTGTTTTATCGCTAAGAAAAAAGTGGCTGCCGGGAAATGTCGGCCACCAATCAATAATCGGGGAGTTATTTAAATTTGAGATTACGTCATCTACTGTTGAGTAGTTATCGAGTTGATATTGTATCCACTGAGCCCAAAATAAGCTAGGTTTATTTTCGCCTTTTATTGAAAATGTTTTATCAAGATAAAGCTCAACTATAAATAATCCTTTTTCATTCACTCCATAACAAGGCATATCTATACCTAATAGAGTAAAACTGACAGAGCCATAACGCGAAGTCCATGATGTTTTTTGTTCATCGACAATGGTGTCGGATACTAACTGATTCCAACTCAGTCCATGTTTCTCTACTCCGGCAGGATTAATAATAACCATCCCCGGCATTGATTTCCAGTTTTCATTAAATCCAACGATAGAGTAGTCTTTTCCTTTAAAAAGAAAGGCTGAACAAGCATAATTCTCTATCGGAAGAATAGACAATAGAACAGTAAATAAAAAAGAGACGTAGTAATTTTTCATATAAACAGATAATTAAAGTTATTTATTTAATATTTAAGTCGAAGGATATTAATGTTAAGAAATACTGCCAATTTCTGCATCAGGCCGAATATCAATCTTTTTTAACTGCTTCAAAGGACTTTTGTATTCAAAAATAATTCTATTTGTCTAGATTTTTGCGTTTGGTGTGAATAAATAATAAAGGGCTGGTTAAAAGTTATTACTTTTGGTTATGTATAATATAATTGAAAAGTAGTCCACTTAGTAATTGAAACGTATACCATATCAATATGAATGGACAGTCTTACCGAGTTAAAGAAACTAAAAAATTGTTACAATCTAATGAGG
>NZ_JAIXHZ010000147.1:0-3027 GCF_043392705.1 Dysgonomonas sp. Shenzhen-Wh21 | reverse complement strand
ACTTATTACAGGATTTTGCGGAGGCTTTACTACATTCTCTACTTTTGCTAGCGAAACTTTAACATTGGCAAACAACAACCAATCAATACTGGCATTTGTTTATGTATTGGCAAGCTGTGTTATCGGAATATCTGCCGTTTGGCTAGGAATGTACCTAACAAAATAACACATTATATATATTTAACTTTTTTGATTGTGCTTTTGGCACCTCCTTTTCATCTATAATATATTAATAAGAAATACAAAACATAATAATATGAAAAAGCATTTATTCTTTATTCTTTTATTCTTTTCATTAAGTAGCATTATGAGATCACAAACTTCTAACAATAAATATGAAAATGAATGGAAAAACATAGAGCAACTTGCATCTGAAGACTTACCCCAATCTGCATTACAGTCGGTAGATGATGTACTGAAGATGGCAATCGCCGAAAAGAACAATACACAAGTAATAAAGGCACTTATATATAAGAATAAGTTCAAAAAAGAAATCGATTTTAGAGATAATGAAGGTATATTAAGTGACCTCGGGCAGCTTCTAAACCAGTCGAATGATACTACAGAAAAAGCACTCTTAAACTCTATGCTTGCCGAAGCTTATCTAGACTATTACAATGCAAATAGCTGGGAGATCAATAGACGTACCAACCTTTCTGATGTAATTCCGGATGATATAAAAGAATGGACAGGAAATATATTTGTTAATAAAATTGCAGATCATCTCAAGCTTTCAGTTGCAGATAATGCAACACTAAAAAAACATACAACAAAAGAATATGATGATATAATCAACCTTGGTAAGGATACTGAAAGATTTCCCACATTGTATGACTTCTTGATGAAAAGAGCCATAGAGATAGCAGAGAATATACAAAATATTGATAACAGTGAATTTGACCCTACCCTTATAGGTTTAGACATCAAACAACTAATCCTCCCAGCTGATGAGTTCGTTAAGCTTAATATGAAGTCAGATTCGGGTAATAGAATGCTTGCATATATATATTATCAGCAATATTTGAAAGATCTATTGGATAGAAATATGACTGCAACAATCATATCAATGGAGATTGGTAAGATAACTTTTACTCAAAACAAGTCGAATTCATTTACGCCAAAAGACATATTGGATACATATTTGAACCTTGAGAAAAAATATGAATCAGACGAAAACTGTTCCGAAATAATAGCTAAAATAGTTGATACTTATAATTACGGAGCGGATGGTATGGACATAGCTAAAAGAAATGAAATCATATATGCATGGTTGAAAAAAGGATTAGACAAATATCCTAAATCGTATGGAGTGAGAATTTTACGACAACAATTGAACGCTCTTGAATCTCCAATCCTTCTAGTCAATGGTAAAAATCTGCAATATCCGAATGAGGAAATCACACTAAAAGTAGAATATAAAAATGTAAAAACAGATAGCATTGCACCATTCAAACTATTGAGGAAATTAAATGGAAAATATTCCTTAATAAAAGAATACTCACCGAATCTGACATCTAAAACAACATACAACGCTGATACATTAGATTTGAATATAGGAAAATTTCAACCAGGTGAGTACATATTCACAACTCGAACTATTGAAGAACTTAACAAAGAAATACCAAAAGGCGAAGAAGAAGATATGCTTTATAATAGGTGGGATGACAACCAATTCAAATTTATTGTTTCTTCTCTAATGACATTCTCTCGCAATAGCGCAAAGAATGAATATGAAATATTTGTAGTTGACCGAAATTCGGGCAAGCCTATAAAAGATGCTACAGTAAAAATACATTCTATAGTCAGAAAAAAGGATGATAAAAAAATATTACTAGCTACATTAAAAACAAATGAAATAGGTATCGCAACATTCATAGATTCGCGTGATATCAAAGATCTATACTCTGTGGCTAAATACAAAGTAGAACTTGGCGCAGACTCGTGTTTGCAAGCCGAGAATTTGAATTCCAACTCGTATAGATGGGAACGTGCAGTTCCTTATAGCACCCAAGAAAATACGATTAATATATTTACCGACAGAAGCATATACCGCCCCGGGCAAACTGTTTATTTCAAAGCTATCGTAATCGATAAAGAGTCCAAAGTATTAGCAAATCAGACTTGTACAATAGAGTTACTGGATGCGAATAATGAAACGGTTACAGAAAAAGAGATCATCACAAATGAATTCGGTTCTGCATCAGGAGAATTTATCTTACCGCAATCGGGTTTATTAGGTCAATATAGCATAATGGTAACCGACGGCGGAGCAGGAACTAATTATTTCAATGTAGAAGAGTACAAACGACCTACCTTTGAAATCACCTTTAATAAATTAAAAGAAACTTATGCTTTCGGAGAAGAAATAAAACTGAAAGGTTATGCAAAAAACTATTCAGGTGTAAGCCTCCAACAAACGGATGTAAACTACACCATAACGCGCAAACAGCTAGACATCTGGCGCTGGGGAAGAGGCTATAAAGCTCCTTTTGCTGATGGTGTGGTAAAAACAAATGACGATGGTTCATTCGAGGTTGTGTTTACCCCACAGCCTTCAGATGAAAAAAGATATACACCTTTCAATCAACAGAATTACACATTTGAAGTTACAGCAACAGTGACGGATGTAAATGGAGAGACTCAGTCGAACCAATACTTCATTAACGTTGGTAATATCTCGATGGCTATCAATATAGACATACCTAGCCAGATAGAAAAATCGGGAAATGATAAAATAAATATAGGTGCAAAAAATTTACAAGGGGAAGACATTAAGACATCCGGAACTTATATTCTTTATAGTTTATCGGAAAAAGATTCTATCAATAAGAAAATATTTGACGGCAGATTTGAAACAGGAGAACAAGCTAAATTAAAGTCTTTTTTACAAAGTCAGCCTTCAGGTAAATATCAATTAAAAGTAAAAGCCCTTGATAGTAAGAATAATGAAATAGAAGAAAAGGCTAATTTTATTTTATACAGCTTTAGCGACAAAAAACCGCCGATAAAGACAAATGAATGGCTTGT
>NZ_JAIXHZ010000146.1:0-3410 GCF_043392705.1 Dysgonomonas sp. Shenzhen-Wh21 | reverse complement strand
TCACAAGAGTGCCCTGTCGTTTTGCTGGATGAACCTACAGCTTTTTTAGATATTGAAAGCCGTATAGAGATTATGAATTTGCTCCATAATCTGGCAATGAATCATAATAAGACAATATTATTATCAACACATGATATTGATATGGCTTTCAATATCTAAAAAAGCTGTAGGTTCATCCAGCAAAACGACAGGGCACTCTTGTGATAAAGCTTTGGCTATCATAGCCTTCTGTCGCTCTCCATCGGATAATTCGGCTATATAAGAATTAGCCTTATGTGCTATCCCTACATCTTCCATTGCTTTGTGAACAATGGATTTATCATTCTCTGATAATTGACCAAAAAATCCGGTATAAGGATAACGTCCCAGCTCAATAAGTTCTCGGACGAGTAAGCCTCCGGCAGAAGTTTTATCAGTTAAAACTAGGCCTAGTCGTTGTGATAATTCTTTTTCAGATAAGGATGAAATACTTTGATTCTCGAAAAGTATATCGCCTCCTTGTGCTGGTTGTGAAGCACTAATTGTTCGTAGCAGAGTCGATTTTCCGGCACCGTTAGCACCTATCAGACAAACAAGTTCTCCTCTATATAAATTGAACGACAGGTTGTTATAAAGAATATTATTATGCTTAGATTTGGCATAACCAATACCAATATTTTGAGCCTTAATTACTACTTCTGTATTATTCATAAGTAATCAGTACAGTGTATTCAAAAAAGTAAGTAATATTTAGTTTACATAAGTAAACTATTTGATATTCAGTGAATTAATTTGTAAACTTAATGGAAATATTGTATTTTTTTCTGATTAAGAATTACATATATTATTACAGGTGCTCCAAAAATAGGAGTGATAGCATTTAACGGTAGTACTCCACTGGCCCCCGGTAATACACAGATCAAATTGCAAAGCAAAGCCATTGCCGAACCAATTAGTATGGTAATAGGCAATAAAGATTTATGATTTGATGTTCCCAATATTAATCTGGCTATATGTGGAACTGCTAGTCCGATAAATGCTATAGGACCACAGAATGCACAAGTTATTGCAGTGATCAGTCCTGCACAGAGTAAGAGTAGAAAGCGAATAAATTTTATATTTACACCTAAGTTTGCTGCATATCTTTCTCCTAATAACAGAGCATTTAAGGGCTTGATTAGTAGGATAGAAAGGAGTAAGCTAACACAGACAACGATGCAATAAAAAGGTAATTGCTCTTTTGATACTCCCGAAAAATCTCCCATACCCCATATCATGAACGAATATGCATCTTCGCTAGTACTCCAAAACTTCAAAATAGATATAATAGAAGATGTAAGATAACCAACCATTATACCAATGATCAGTAACATAACATTATTTTTGATAATAGATGCGAATCCCATGATGATAGCTAAAATAATAGCTGCACCAATGAAAGCACCAAAAACAATAGTCATCGAATAAGACAAATTAAATCCATTTACCGATCCGAAGCTATTTCCTATTAAAAGAATTACTATTGCTACCCCCATATTTGCACCCGAACTGATACCTAATATTCCCGCATCAGCCAGAGGATTGCGAAATGCTGTTTGCAGCAACAATCCCGAAACAGCAATTGCTCCTCCTGTAAATAGAGCCGTGATGGCCTGAGGTAAGCGAGATTCGAGTATAATATAGGTCCAAGCTTGTTTCTCAACTTCATTTCCTTGCAATATTTGAAAGACAGCTTGCGACGGTATTGATACAGAGCCTAGAAATAGACTTAAAACAAATAGTATAAATATACTTATAACGAATAGAATACTATATGTAAACCCTTTGGACATAAGGTACTGAATGTATAAAATAGCCCCTCGTTGTAGGAGGGGCTTGAATATTTAATAAAGAACTTTATATTTATCTCCGGTTTCCTTCACTACCCGCTCATAGAAATCTTTAGGATATCCTACTCGCTGTGGCGAAGATGGTTTTCCATGTTCATTACGGATAAACTCACCATCTTTTTCTTTGCGGACAACACCATCCATATATTTGATGACTAAGAACTCTCCAAGTTTTTTCCATTTTTCAAAAGCATACTGTGCTTGCTTCTCACTATATTTAGTTAAGAATTGAACTGCTTGTTCGGGCGATTTCTTATATAATTCTAACGCCTCCTTTTCAGTACTATTTTGTTCAGCTAAGAACTTTCCTTCTAATTCATCCTGAACCTTTTTCAAATCAGGATGCATATAGTCGTATTTATTATATACCATATTTGACACCCAATTCTGAATCCAAAAGCTTGATGTCCAAGAGAATGTATACAAATCACCATTGCCTTCACGATAACATTCAGGTACCTCTGTTACAGAACAATACATCGGTGTAAACACAGTTTGAGCAGCATCATCTGTTCCAAACCATAATACTCCACCGATTGAATTTGGTAGCCATGAACGCATCTGAGATGTGAATACAAAACCTGATTGTTGAGTAGCAATAGGGCGTTCGTTACAGTATTCTACAAAATCTACTTTCCAAGTAAGTGGAGCCCAACGATATGGAGATTTGAAAGGACCGGCTCCAATATCGTTAGTCCAATCTAATTCAGTTCCTTCGTAATGGTCTCTCATCATCCCTTGTATATCAGCAAGAGATAACTTCTTGTCAGGTTTGATATAAAGAGGCATTGGTTCTTGAGTTTTTCCTTGTGCATAGGTCACAAACTTAGCCATGTCTTTATTGCATTTGTTGAAGAAACTCCAAACGCGAGCTTCACAAAAACGCTGACCTCCAAAATCCAGGGGATTATATGCCTTAGAAAAGCTAAAGTCTTCATCTTTACCAGTATAATAACCTTTCTCACGGGCAAAAGAAATAACATCTTTTGAGTACAGGCAATTTTTTGGATCTTTTAGAGGAAATTGATGTATACGAGATTGGTTTGCATGGGCTGAAATGCAGTCGTCAGGTATACGTACAGCTACCCAAACAGCACCTTTGTTTCCCTTACCTTTGCCAATCATCTCCAAAACCCAGATTTCATTGGGATCACCTATCGAGAATGACTCTCCTCCGCTATAGTAGCCATATTCAGCAACAAGGTCGGTCATTATTTTAATAGCTTCTCTTGCAGTCTTGGCTCGTTGCAATGCGATATATATAAGACTTCCATAGTCGATGATACCATCCGGATCAGCCAATTCTTCTCGTCCGCCAAAAGTTGTTTCGCCTATTGTCACTTGATACTCGTTCATGTTACCAACTACATTATATGTTTGGCTAGCTTGTGCTATTTCTCCTAAATATTTTCCGGAATCCCATTCATATACTTTTAGCATTTCTCCTTGTGAGTATTTTTTGGCTGGCCAATGGTACAACTCTCCAAATAGAGCGTAAGAATCTGCCGAATATGTTATCATTGTTGACCCATCGACAGACGC
>NZ_JAIXHZ010000145.1:0-3642 GCF_043392705.1 Dysgonomonas sp. Shenzhen-Wh21 | reverse complement strand
AGGAAGTATTACACACAGTGAATATGCTCAGGTGGAAGCTCAATATAGCTCCGACAAGTACAATCTGGTACAAGCACAAAGTTCTTACGAAAGTTATAAGTTACAACTGAAACAATTGCTCTGTTTCAATTGCTCTTCATCCGATGCTACAATATTTTCGTTGTTTTTTATGGACTCTCTACTATATAAAATTTGTAAATAAGCCTGTGTAATAGCTATCTCAGTCTGATTTCGGATGTTTTCTGTATTTAGGTTTTGAGCTTCTTTTTTTAGTTGAGCTAGTTTAATATTGTTCTTATTTTTTCCACCATTGTATACTGTCCAGTTTGCATTTAATGTATATTGCCCATTGAACAATCCTTCATAATGATAATTCCCGGCTCCATCCGGTGACTGAGAATTTGTGTATCGCTGCGAAACACTTCCACTTAAACTCGGAAACAATGCAGCCTTCGATTGCGAAATATCTACATTGTAACTTTCTGTAGTGATAATGGACTTCTTTACTTGAATATTTTCTTGTCTGGCATAGTCTATGCACTCTCTTAATGTCCATTTTTTTTGAGAGAAAGCAGCAACCGGAATGAAGAGTCCGGTTACTGCCATTACTAAACCTAACAAACTTTTAGTAAAATAAATGCTCATGTTTAAATTTTATCTTAATGTTTTCAAAACATTCCGTCTGGTGATTCTTCTGGAGCTGTACCTTCGTTAGGCATCCCTGAAGGAAGTTGATCCCGATTTTCATCAAGTCTCCTTTTGGGTGGCTCACGGAACTCCACGCTTTGTTTCTTTTCTGCAAATATGTGATATTGTTCGGCTGTAAGTATAGACTTGTACTTTTTGTCGTATTTCTCTTGTTTCTTTTTAATCTTCTCGTCTGTATTGCTTATTTTCTCTGTAAGTTTTAGCCTTTCTCTATTCGCTATTCCCGGGTTGTCGGATTTCATTTTTAGCTCTTGTTTCTCTTGCATCAATTTGAAGATATCCTTCCGTTCGTCCGAAATCGTTTTACTCAATTTCTCTCGTTGTTCAAGGGTCAGGTTCGGAATGTCAGGTATACCCATAATAAAAAAGCTCTCGTCTCGAGAATTACCTTGATGCATAGGGGCATGACCTTCTCCTCGTCCTTTGCCTCCTCCGGGAGGTCTTCCTCCTCCCATACCACCCATAGAGCCTTGTGCAGCAAGACTGCCGCATACTATAGCAAGGGATGTTATCAGTAATATTTTCCTCATTTTATTTCTCTTTTTTCTCAAAAGTATGTCTGAGGATTTCGCTATACAATGGTAATCGATGAATAAGTCTGTTTTATCGACAAATACATCATATTTAGGTTTGATCTGTTGGCTAGTCCAGATATTGGTGTACCGTAACTAAAACGAAACGTTTTCTTGCATTAAACTTATTGAGGGTGTAGTTCTCTTGTAACAAAAATGTAGGTGATTTGCAATGTAAAATATCAAATAAATATATGTTTAAAATTGAGTATTCAGTGAAAAAGAAGAACCGCAACTTACTAAAATCAATGTTGCTTGTATTTGCTTTATTATCAATAACTACACTTTCTGCCCAGACCATTCTGACCGGAAGTATTATAGATGCAAAAACAAAAGAATCTCTACCGGGAGTTACCATTTCTGTTAAGAACACAACAATAGGTGCTATTTCTGATGAAGATGGAAAATATGAATTGAAGCTTAGTCCGGGGAAATATACCCTCGTAACTTCTTACATCTCATATCAACCATTAGAAATTACAGATGTAGAGATCAAAAAAGGAGAGCCCACTGTAGTAGATATTCCCATGATAGAAGCATCTCATACATTAGGCGAAGTATATGTTGTAGCATTAGGACGTATAAATTCCGAAGTGTCTTTACTGAGTTCTATACGAAAGTCGAATGCAGTAGTTAGTGGAGTATCTTCACAGCAGATTGCAAAAAGTCAGGATCGGGATGCCTCGGAGGTGATAAGACGTATTCCGGGCATATCGATTATAGATGATAAGTTTGTTGTTGCCAGAGGGCTTTCTCAACGATATAACAATGTATGGGTAAATAATAGTGCTATACCTAGCTCGGAAGCAGATAGCCGATCTTTCTCATTCGATATATTGCCAAGCACACAGATAGAAAATATTATGATTGTAAAATCTCCACAACCGGAGCTACCGGCTGACTTTTCGGGAGGTTTTATTAAAGTAGAGACAAAGGGAATTCCGAATGAAAACTCTATACAAGTCAGTTACGGAGCGGGTATAAATACGCAAACTCAATTTAAGGATTTTAAATATAGTAAAGGTAGTGCAACAGACTTCCTTGGATTTGATAACGGCATGAGAAATCTTTCGAGTGCATTTTCATCGGGACGTATCGATAATAATAACTCTCAGCAAGTAACAGATCTTACCCAAAACGGATTCAATAACGATTGGCTTGTAAAAAACAAGAAACCATTACCCGATCAACGTTTAGGTTTTGTTATCAACCGAAAATATGCCGGAGCGAACAATAGTATGTGGGGACTCATAGCTGCTCTGAATTATAGCAATACAAGTAAGACTTTTACAGATATGGAAAACTCCCGATATGGGGTCTACGATTCGGACAATGATAAACCGTACTTTACATTTAAATATAAAGATAATCAGTACAACAATGATGCAAGGGTAGGGGCTTTAGCTAATCTGATATACATGCCGAACGATAAGCACCATTTTGAATTTCGAAATATATTGAACCAAATAGGTAAAAATAGATATACTGAGCGTGAAGGGTATCAAAATACAAGCGGTTTCTACGGGCAACGAAAATCAGAATATATCTATAGCAGTCGTCTTGCTTATTCAGCCCAATTTGCAGGGAAACACACCTTGACCGAGAAAGACAAATTAGATTGGGTATTAGGCTTTTCTTACAGCAATAGAAATCAGCCGGACAGACGTATTATAAACTGGGAGCAAAATGGTTATCCGGGTGATGCACACTATATGGAATACCAAATCGATCAAAATGATATAACACGTGACTATAACAAACTAAATGAATATAATTATTCCTTTTCTGCCAACTATACGCATGATTTCTCTTTTGAGAATGGATTCAAACCGTCTATAAAAGGAGGTGTATATGGAGAGTATAGAGATCGGAATTACAATACACGCTATTTTAAGTATCGCTGGATACCTGAGAATCTGGATGAGGACTTTGGATATAAAGATGTTTATACTCAGATGCTGATCCCCCAAAACTATGGAGCAACTAAGCTGTATGTTTATGATGATACCGATCGATTAAATGATTATTCGGGAACAAATACACAGGCTGCAAGCTATATCGGCTTCAATATTCCACTGAATAAATTGAATATTTATACCGGAGTTCGCTTAGAGCACAACAAAATGTCTTTGAAGAGCTATACAACAATATCAGGAGATAAATCAAAAACATCAGATTATAACTATACAGATATATTTCCTTCATTGAATGCTTCTTACAATTTGTCTAGCGATCATTTGGTAAGATTGGCTTATGGACGATCTACAAACAGACAGGAATTTAGAGAAATATCATCTTCGTCATATTATGATTTCGATTTGTTCAGTTTTGTTTCGGGTAATCCTGACTTAAAGCCTGCATA
>NZ_JAIXHZ010000144.1:0-5475 GCF_043392705.1 Dysgonomonas sp. Shenzhen-Wh21 | reverse complement strand
GCCCCGGAATGATTGAAGTATCAACATTTGAAAGTGACGGACAAACGGAAAAAACGAATTTCTCAATTAATTATATGAATGAGACCAATACGCTAAAGGTTATAGCAAAATGGCTACCTACCAGTGCTACAAACTTAGAAGCGGGTCAAATATGGAATGATAACGGAACATTGAAAATCAAATAAATTATTAAATCATTTAAAAGTAAAATTATGAGTATTACAGAAGAAAAATTAAACAGGATCAAAACAGAGTACGGCGAAAACGCATATGAACAGTATCTAAACGCAGAGAATGCAGTTAAGGATATGGACTTAAGCCAGTCAGATAGAAATTATCGTATCGGTCAGTCTTATGGTAAGGGCTGCAATAGTTACACAATGCAGCAGCATCGCCATATCGATCAGATTGTAAAAGATTGTGAACCTACACAGGAGGACATCAATAAAGTAGCTGATGAAGCAGCCAAAACAATTTTAGGTTAAACAATCAAATAATTATTGAGATGGAAAAATTATCAAAAGAAGCCCTAGAGAGGCTCACAGCTAAACACGGCAAAGATGCTATGGATAAATTCAACGAAATAGCATCCGATGTAAAATCCGAGAAAGAAAAAGGGAATACGGAGTTTCAAAATTTAATGAAAGATATATCAAAGAGATAAGTTATGGAAAAGATATTGATAACTAAGAACCAAAGCAAGATAGATGCCGATGATATCCGCTATAAGAATGCAGTATCGTTGTTGCAGGCAGTTATAGACGAAATCACGAAAGAGGGGATATCTATTGATGATAGTATCTTGACCGATATTTACCCCGATGCATCCGGACTAAGAAAGAAAGTAGAAGCGATGATAGAAAAAGAAGCCGGTAAATCAAGCTTTCTTTTCGGAAGAGCTAAAGCCAAAAAGATATTATTGCCAATACTCGACACACTACCCGCTTATACGAAAAAAGTACAGGCAATACTTGAAGCTGGCAATAGCCAGGACTTAAATCTTAATATAACATCGTTCGATGTAAGCAAAGGGGTTGTTAAACTCTCAAAGGACTATCTAGATCATGTTATTGAACATTATAGCGTCTATGCTGACAGTGACATTCAAAAGAAAGCATACGAACTATCTACACAGATTGTCGAGAAGGTAAAAGAATTGGATATGCTTCTTGTTAATAGCTCTGATCGTATCCGTGCGGTATCTACTCCCGGAACATCAAGTTTTGGACTATTGACACCTAATATGTTTTTATTGGACTTTAATGCTCAGACAATACCACTGATAGGTAAAAAACTATATTAAACAAACAGCCTTCGGGTGGTTAACTCTACCCGGGGGGTATTTACCAGATTTATGGATATAAACAGAATAAAAGAAATAGCAGAACTGAAAGAGCGCATAGGCAAAATAGAGATAGAGATATTAGCCCCAAAACTCACAGATATTTCTCATATCCCAATGATATACGAGTGGATCTGTGAATTTTCAAAGGAGATACCCGGCTATCCCAAGCAGGGCACCCCCGATGCAAACAAAAGGGCTCTATTCTGTTTTATAGCTCTATACTCTCCCCGGTCATTCACTGATACAGGTTTTATGATTCGTGGCCTACGAGATGAGATCGCTAAATTATTTAATCTCTCTGGTAGCCACATATCAAACTTATCTAAAGATTTGGCATTTCATCACAAGATATATTCTGATTATAGAAATGATGTAGATACCCTATTGCAGAGTATAAATGAGCGAATTGATAGGAGAATCCTAGAACTGCTGGTACAAAGGTAAATATGAAAAGAACATTGATATACATATTTTGATATGGCACAAAGAAAAGGACAAACAGGAAACCCAAATGGACGCCCCAAAGGTAGACCCAACAAAGTAACATCTGAGCTAAAAGGATGGATTCAGGAGGTTATAGATGGTAATAGATCAAAGTTTGAAAAAGACCTCAAAGAATTAGAGCCGAAGGATAGACTGACCATTATGGAACGTCTGCTTCAGTACATAGTTCCAAAACAGCAAGCTATCAGTATGGAGGCTCAGGTAGAACTTGAATATAAAGAACTCGAAAAACTACTAGACAAAGCACCTGATAAGGTTGTAGATGCACTATTAGAAAGAATGAATAAAATAACAAACAACGAAGATGAAGATTGATAACGAATTAAAAAGAAAATTACTCGCTGCTATTGCAGTCGGTAAGTTAGATTTTGAGAAGTTCCCCGAATTAGTAGAGGCTTGCCGGGAGCACTCACGAACAAAGCCAATGACAAAGAAGCAAGCACGAAAGATCATTGAGACACTTGATTATGATTTATCCGTGCTTACAGATGAGGAGTTAGCAACATTTCACGAATTACACCAAAAAGTAACGAACAATGGGAACAAAAAAGGAGAAGGTAAATAAAATACTATCGAAATTAAAGGGATATGAGGTTATAACGTCTATTCCTGTCAGTTGGTGGATAACTAACCCAAGTAAAGTAAAAGAAGCTCTTAAAAACGCTAAAAATCAATTGTTATGAATAAGCAAGACAAAATTAAACGCATCCTATCGGAACTCAAAGGAGAGAAGCCTGAAAATATTACTATCGCTATCATAGATCGCACGTGTGAGCCTGCAATGTATTATGATAATATAAGTATGGATAACGGTATACCATTGAGTAAGGACGAACTAAATGCTTACAATAATGGAAAGTCTATCACTTCAATAATTAATGACCGTTCGTGATGTTTTATTGATGAGATATTGAGGGTGTAGATTGGGAACACCCTTTTTTATGCCTTTTGGTTTAACGATTGATAATCAGCCTTAGGGGAAATTTTTCCGATGCACCATAAAACACGGAATTCCGTACTTTACGAAAATATTTGAAAAGTAGTCCACTTCAATGCGTGACGATGGTGACGCTCGTGACGATAGAAAAAGACTTTATTTTTCGCCTCTAGCTAATTGAGTTAAATAGAATTTGTGAGTTTTATCTAAAAACACTACATAGAAAGTATCTTTTATTATGTGCCCAGCTATAACAGCAGGTCCAGTTATATGAATCCTTCCCCATTTAGCATCTTCAGGGACATGATCTGGATATTTAAACATTGTTTTATCTTGGGATGGAAAATCTCCATAGATGGTAAACTTTACTTTATCAATCTGTTCGACTAAAGGGCGAGAACAATATCCCGCTAGCGTTTCCATCATCTTTGAAAGAAGTCCTTCTTTTTGCCAATCTTTAAATGTAGAACCGAACTTTTGAGATGTATCAATATACTGAAAAGACACCTTAAAATTAGAGGTATCAGCTTCTTGAATTGTCTTCTTATTAGCTAATACCTCCTTTATGACTGATGGCTGTTTTTCTTTTGAAAATTTAGCCATTTATCTCTCTCTTATAAAATTCTAACGTTGTTTTTTTTGATATAGAAACCGAGCACTTCGCCCCTTCCCCATACCCTTTTCTTGCCTCAATCCAAGGATATTCACGATGGGTAGAAGCTTCTAACTGAGGTCCTGTCCAGCTTGACAATTCGCCCAATATTTCTTTAAGCATTATTTGTTGATCCGATGTTAACTTCTTGATTTCATCATCTGGGTTTATCCCCTTGTCACTGTATGACAAATCACTATAAAGTATAGATTTGTCTTTTAGACTATTATAGATAGTTCTACTAACAGGACCGTGTGCCCACGCTTCAAACTCATCAGTTACTAATTCCTCTCCAAAATAGGCCATATGATAAGCATCACAATAGAATAACAACTTTTGTAATTTCAAATGCGACATAGGACCATAATTTTTGAGAATATAATCTGCTAATATGGACGAATCAATCTTTGATAATGTTGCTGTTATTTCCATAACTATTTTGATTAGTGTTGATCAATTACGATACAAAGATAAAATGAGGTTTGTTAAAATACGTCATAAATAATGTTAATAAATATAGCCCAAATCAAATGTAATTATTTGTATTTTAATCAATAACAGACATCCTCACCAACTGATCACTAATAGATAAATTCAAAAATTAAAAATGCAGATTTATAGCTTAGATATCCTTTAATTTAGTCGCCGGTAATTGCTTTCTTTTGTGTTTATCTTCTTACAAATTAAGAGGGATACTTTAGGCTATATTAGTGCTTCCTGTTTACATTTATCGAAATACGAATCAATATCCTCTTTATCGTATAGCCATCTTCTGCTTTTGTCCTTGAATGCTTTTATGTATCCTTTTTTTACAAGTGCATCTATACCGTCTCTGCCAAGACCGATATATTCAGATAGCTCATTTAATGTGAAATATTTCCCTGCTACCATAGTCGGTTTAATAATATATCATTAATCTTTCATCCTTTCTCTACTTTGATCTACCCTTTGATAACCTATTATTCTTTACTCTGTGTGCTTCTGCAAGTTCAATAGTTCTATATCGACCCTCTTTATATGTCTTCCGTGCGTCGATCTCACCTGTTTTTAGCTTTTCCTAAAACTTTGTATATCCAATATGGATAAATTTCATAAAATTAGACAGTTTCATTATTTCTTACGTTTCATATTCTCCCACATCTCTATACCTGTAATAATATCGGATAGTAAGTATTGGGCTTTATAATCACTCTTACTTGTGTCTTTCAAAAAACCGTTAGCAATAAGTAAATCTATTTTCGGTTGCCCAAACTGAGCGTATGATTCTCTTTTTGAAAGGGCGTATCTTCCAGTTTCGATAAATCCCTTTAATGTTGAGTTCACTATCTTTTGTATTAGCTTAACGTCTGCTGTTATGTCTATTGTAAAGTTCATATTAAAATAATCTTAATTGGATATTCCCACAAAGTAGTTACCTCTACTCCTTTTCAACTTTTATTCTACCATTACAATGTGGACAAGTGATAACATTCTGTTTTGGTTGCTCGAATAGGTCCGTAAAGGGAACACCCAGAGCAACGGCGATGCGTTCATATGTATCTATTGAAGGCTTAGTCTTTTCATTAATCAACTTGCTCAAATTTTGAGGTGTTATTTCTATCAATACCGCAAGCTCTGCAACCTGCATACTTTTCTCTTTTAAAATCTCTTTAATTCTTAATCCCATATTTAGACTAATTAATGTTTAACGTTATGCAAATATAAACCATGTTTTAATGACATTCGTTATCTAAAATGTTAAAAGTAACGTTTTCGATTAAAAATATTTGATATAAGTATTGTTTGTTTAATCTTTATCGTTATCTTTGAAGTGTAATTAAACGGTAAACATTAAATGTTGCGATTATGACTACTTACAACCTATCATCGATAATGAAAGAAGCCCACAAAATAAGAAGAGGCTATAAAGTTTCAATGTCGGATGCTTTAAAACAAGCTTGGAAGATTGCTAAAGTTGAGGTTCGCAATAATGCTATACTAGCAGCTAGAAAGGCAGCTTACGAAGCTAAACTAGCCAAAGAGGTAGCGGAATATAAC
>NZ_JAIXHZ010000143.1:0-43021 GCF_043392705.1 Dysgonomonas sp. Shenzhen-Wh21 | reverse complement strand
ATTTGCCACAATACGCAGCTTGCAATCTTATTTTGAATGACATCGAATATCCCGTACCCAGATTGAAGTAAGTGTACACTCTGTCGTCTCTGATGTCCTGATAATTATATGCACCGGCTGTTCTTGTATCAGCTTCGTTGAACAAGCGATTGTTGAATATTTCCCATCCCGAGGCAAATATCTGATCGAGTGTCATATCGGTAAGATACTGTCCCGAAATGTTTTGAACAATCACATTTGCATAGAATTCTGTTCCTTGTCTTAGAGAAGAAACATCTAGCTCTTTACCGTTTTCGTCTATATATTTTACATATAGTTTTACTCCATTCGCTTCGGCAGGGTTCTTGTCTGTCAGAGGTTGTGTTTTGCCTAACAGGCGGACAAATATATCACCCTGTCCCTTATTTTTGATAGATATGTTTACCTTATCGTGAGGTTTTATATTCACTTCTTGGAAAACATCGCCCGAGTTACTTGCTTTTTGAGGAACTCCATTCAATGACCATTCGTACGAAATAACACCTTTGCCCATTTTTTCAGCCAGTCGAGACATGGCTATCAATCCATAAGCCGCTGTTTGAGTTGTTATATAACTTCCACTCAGGTATTCTGATACTTTAAATGAGAGTTTTAGCGCTTTTTGTGTCTGACCTAACAACAGGTATGTCTCCATTATCATAGCCATATCGCGTTGAGAACTACCAAACGTGTTGTTACTAAATGCATAATGTTCTACCTGATCGCTGGCATTGTTTGTCAGTTGCAGTGCCGCATCTTTCTTCCCTGCTAAGGCGTAGGCAGCAGCCAACCTCCAACGAGCCTGTACCGAAAGACCTTGCATTTCTTTCAATCGGTTCATCGCTCCCAACTCAGGATCTCCGGCAAGAGCCAAAGTATATAAGCGGTATGCTTGCTGTAAGTCGCTCATAGAGTATGTGTAATAAGAACTGTAAAGGTTACCTTTATTCCACGTTTGAGCTGCTTTTTTCTGGAACTGCTTCCACTTGTTGATTACTGATGTTGGAACTTCCCATCCGGCTTTCTGAGCTTCCAGTAAGAAGTGTCCGGCATAGCTGCTTACCCATTCATCCGGATAACGATTGCCCGGCCAGTAAACAATACCACCGTCGCCAAGTTGACGTGAAACGATTGTCTGAATAGCCCCTTTTACGTTGTCTGTTACTATAACTTCTTTCTCTTTCTCGGTAAGAGGTCTGAATTTCTCTAAGAATAGTAGCGGGAATCCTTTTGATGTTACCTGCTCGGTACATCCGTGTGGATAGTAACGCAGATACGTGAGTGTGTTATTCAGATTTACTCCCGGCATACGTGATACTTCGAGTTTTGCCCAGTCTTCAGCTTTGATATCTTCGAATGATATGGCTAGATGTGCCGTATCGTTTGGCGAAACAAGAGCGTGAGAACTTAACAGAACATTCGGGTTCGGATTGCGAATCTCAATATCAATTGTTTCTGTAGCAGATTCTCCTCCTCCTGTGGCTTTTATTACTACTTTTTCATAGCCTGTTTTCTTACCGACTTTTACCTTGAAGTAAACCATCTTATCGCCTACATTCGTAAATGATACAGATTTAGAAGTTCCTTCTGTAAACTGGAATATACCTTTGGATTCTACTGTCAGATTTACAGTTTTTACTTTCTTGTCCATTGCAAATACATTTACAGGAAGCAAGAACTCTTCGTCAGGACCCGCCACACGTGGTAATGTCGATAATATCATCAGCGGATTTCTTACAGGAACAGTTTTCTCTCCACTTCCGTAAGCACCTTTTTTATTTCCGGCAACAACCATTACACGTACAGACCCGAAATAAGATGGAAGTTTAATTTTGTGCGTATCAGTTTTACCTCCGCTTATTGTAAATGGCCCCATATATTTTACTACAGGTTTAAACCGGCTCATAACATTGTTGGCTGGTTTCAAAGCTTCGTCGCCACCGATGCTCAATAGAGGGCCGAGCTTGCCCGTTTGTGTGCCTACTACCATGTCGAACATATCCCATGTGCGTACTCCCAGTGCCTGACGTGCATAGAAATCAGCCCAGGCATTTGGTGTTTTAAATGATGTGAGGTCTAACAGCCCTTCATCTACAATGGCGAGGGTATAAGTCATCTCTTTTTTGTTCTTTTCGGATATGGAAACACTGAATTCCTTTTCCGGACGAAGTTCATCCGGCATCGTGATGACAGGATTCAGTTCCGTTTCTTTATTTTCTACATTGATATTCAAGATACCATACATGCGTATAGGCAGATCATTGTCTGTTTGCGCATGCGGTTGTAACTGGCTGGCGGCAATGTAGAAGTTAGGTGTCATTTCTTCTGTCACCTTGAAGGTGTGTTTGGTATCTTCTGTCGCACTTGTTTTTACCCATTCGCGCGAAATGATACGTGAGCCATCCTCTATGGTAATCAAGGTGCGGCCTTTTGAGCTTTTTGGTAAAATTACAGTAACAGTTTCTCCAACTTTGTAAGCCTGCTTGTCTGTAGAGAATGAAAGCATTGTTAATCCGCTTGGGTCATCTTTCTCCGAGCGTCCTCTCCACGATGGCCAATCCACATAAAATACTCTACCTGTGATATGTCCGCTCTGTTCATCTTTTACCATGATGAGATAACGTCCCCAGTCGGGATAATTGACACGGAACTTGGCTTTTGCTTTTCCTGCCGAAGTTGAAATGTTTTCATTTAAGAGTACTTCGGTAGACGTATTATTCACATAAGAAGCCAAATTATCATTGGTATTCCACCACCAAGACCATTTCAACTTATAAATTTTCACATTTACATTCGAACGGTTAATCGGTTTTCCTTCGGGGCTGAGAGTAACGATATCAAACATATTGTCCTTGTCTGTTTCCAACCAGCCGTAATCGCTGCTTGTTGGGGCTTTAACACCCACGTATGCCGAATATGGAGAGTAAGCAGCAGTTTGAGTATATATACTGGCATCTCCTCCCGACTCAAATACTCGGGAAACGATATTAGCCCGCAACATTCCCGGTGCACTGGATGCCTGAGGCAGGCTTGTTCTCACTGTTGCATTTCCTTCGGCATCAAGTTTTCCATCAAAAACTGTATAGGTATCCGACGCAAAGTTCGACGTTGGGTTGTTGAACGTGTACGTTTCGTATCCTTTGAATGGATTGTATGCTTTACTTAATGTCATTTCCACTTTTGCCGCTAGGTTTGCCGCCGGAGCACCATGTAGCCATTGCGAAGACAACGGTGCAGAAAATGTGCCGCTTCCTGCGTTTATCATTTCACCTGCATCAAGTCGTACTTTTAAACGGTTCGGCTTAACGGTTTCTATTTTCAATGTCTTCGAGAATGTTACTCCTCCCACCTTTACACGCGCCCTCCAATTGCCCGTAATAGCATTCGGATCGGTAGCCATACGGAAAGCATAGAATCCATCTTTACCCGTGGTGGATACATAACGTTGAGCCATTTGTCCGCGTGGGGTATATAGTTCGAGTGAAACAGGATGGTCTTTTGGTAATGTCTGATTTTTATCTTCGAGAATGAAGGTGACAAATATAGAATCGCCCGGGCGCCATACACCTCGTTCTCCATAGATATACCCTTTCAGTCCTTTTTGTATCTCTTGTCCGCTAACATCAAAGTTGCTTAGCGATAAAGAAAGGTTTGAAGTGACCTTCAGATATCCTTTTTCTTTGCCATGTGATGCGATAACAGCAAACGGAACACCTCCCTTGTATTCTATTTCTGTAAAGCCGTCTCCATCCGTTTTGCCTGTGCCAATGCGCTGCATCTGATAGTTGTAAATATCAACGGTTGCACCCGAAATAGGGTTTGTAGTTAGTATATCTGTAAGGGCTACCGTCATTTTCTTTTCGGAACCCATTTTTGCAGTCATTCCAATATTCGATGCTAGTACAACGACCTCTGATGTTTTGTTCATGTAATATGTCGGATCGCAAGGATTATTTCTTTCTTGCCAGTTATATTCTTCCCAATCCCATTCATCGGAGTAGTAGTAATATTCCGGATTATCCCATTGCTTTTCGTCTTCTTCGTCCATTTCATTGTCGAAACGTTGCAATGCCGCATCTTTCGGTATCTGAGGAATCATACCGTCGCAAGGATAAAGAGAGTATTCTTTTTTCATGGTGAATTCCACTTTATACACAGCTCCCGGATCTTGCTTAATTAGTTTTGCCATATCCAGAGAGAATGCATTCCATTCATCCAGTTTCATCGTTGGGTCTTCATCCAGTCGGATACGTTTTTTTAGAACCAGACGACCGAAACGTTTTAGCTCGTTGCTTCCTCCAAAATCATTCGATTGTAGATAACCCAGTATATTGTTTTCGTATATTTTAATAACTTTTACATCCACTGCCCAAAGGTTGACAGCCTTGAATGGAATGATCAGATTATCCGAATTGGGTAGTATATTACCTGCATTTGGTACTTCTATTTCGGGTTTATTCTTTTCAAAATTTACACTGAATGTATAATCTTTATCAAGAGTCTTGTTTTGTGAGTTTCTCAGCTCTTTGAATATTTTCAGATCGGTACTTGTCCCTCTTGTCGTTTTATCAAGATAGAGTTTCATTATATTTTTCTGGATATCGAAAGAGAAACTTTCTATAATACCCGGTTTTATCAGCCCCTGTATATTCTGATTGAGAGAAAGAGGATCACTGAATGTAATGCGAACGCATTCTTGCGGAGAATATTCCATTGATACGTCTAATACCTTAAAATCGGAGATTGCAGGGATAATGATTTTTTGCTCATCATCTCTTTTTGCATTTATGGCACTCCCCTTTATGCTCAATGTATATTCTATTTCTTTTGTACCTCTGTAGAGGCTGTCTATCGTTAGATTGTATCTACCTTTTATTTCGCTTGGAGTAATCTTTATTTTAGCATCCTTAGATTTATCTCCGCCCGATAAAGAGAACATACTTTTTACATCGTCTGTGTTGGCCTCATCCGCTAAAAGAATTTCGCCTTGTACAGTGTTCCACACAAGGTCATTATCTTTCATTTGAGTATAAGAACGTAGGTTTACGTTGAAGTTTTGTTCGGGCACACGGAAAAAAAAGTAGAACTCTTTGAAGTCGCTATCTACTTTCAGAACCTTGTCGAGTTTGAACCAAGCATCATATTCTGTCCCTTGTTTCAACTCACCCGGATCAGGTACAAATTTGATAGTACGTGTACTGGTCCAGTAAGCTTTACCTTTTATCGATGGTGAAAATTCAAATAGCTCCTGCTCAATTTCTTTATTGAGTTCGGCTGTCGGAATATCTTGTGTCAGTTCGATTTGTATCTCCGAAGAGGAAGATATTTTCCCATAGGTAAAGGCTGCAATATATTTTGCAAACTCGGAGTTGATCTCTTTACTGCCACTTTTTTTACATGAATTTAGACTAAAAAGACATGAAATGACGATCAGACTAAGGGTGAATAAGTATTTTTTCATAAATTGTGTTATTGATGCAAGTTAGTATAAGTACAAATATATGAGAATATTTTCGATAAAGAGATTGATTGTATTTACTTTTTATAAAACACATATAAATTGTTTGCTTTGTAAAGATTCTGTTTTCTAGTGCTTTATGTATTTATTTCAAAAAAACAGGAAAAAGTTGTAACTATATTCTTGGGATTATCGTCTTATGTATAGAAGCGCTTTTCAAATAATTGGTAAAAAGATTAAGAAATATTTAAAGTAAATACAGTCATGAGAACAACAATATTAACATCACTTTTAGTCGTATTATTATCTGTAGCAAATGCATATGCAGGGAGTCCTAAAACCAGAGTTTATAGCAATAATGACGACAAAACGAAAGAGTACGTAACGGTAGATAAAGAAACCTCGAAGGCGTTGGACAAAACAGTATACAAATATAGTACTGATGGTTCTTTACAAGAAAGAGTACTTTACAAATGGGTAGATAAAGAAGGTTGGGTAGGAGTTCAAAAGTACAGTTATGAATATAACAATAAAGGACAAGTGGTAGATATTGCTTACACAACATGGGATCAGGGTATATCTACATGGTCGTTACAGTCTCAACACTTGCAACACATATATGATGCACAGGGTGAACTGTTGGCCGTAGTACAGGTGAATGCAAAAGATAATCTGACAGCAATAAAATAGAACTTATATTTATCAACACGGTATTGTGATCCTGCTTCCCGAAAAGAGGCAGGATTTTTTATATAAACAGATATAAGCTGAATGCCATCACCAACATCCCGGCTACGAGTCCCATGATGGAAATATGATGTTTTCCGTATTTCTCGGCACTAGGCAAAAGTTCGTCCAACGAGATGAACACCATGATGCCCGACACCGCAGCCAGTATAAGCCCATTTATAGCAGGAGTCCAAAACTGTAAAAGGAAAAAATAGGCAATCAGAGCACCGAACGGCTCAGCCAGACCCGATGCAAATGACAGCCAGAAAGCCTTTTGTCGGCTGCCTGTTGCATGATATATGGGTACAGCTACAGCAATTCCTTCGGGGATATTGTGTATTGCTATCGCTATCGTAATCGGTATTGCAACGTCTAAAGACCCGAGAGCCGATGTAAATGTGGCTATCCCTTCGGGGAAATTATGAATTGCTATAGACATGGCAACTACGATGCCGGTGCGTTTCAATGCTCGTTTTTTTATACCCATGTCTTCTACTCCTTGTATTTCATGAGGGTTTAGAGACTCGGGGATAAGAAAGTCTATGAGATTGATAAATGCAATTCCTATAAAAAATGCCAGAATAAGATATAGTGTACCTAGTTTTTCTCCATAAGCAGCAACAAGTTCTATTTTCCCTTCGGGTATCATTTCCATAAAGGAAACGTATAGCATGATTCCTGCCGAAAAGCCGAGAGAAGCACAAAGGAAATTCGTATTTGTATGTTTTGCCAATAACGCAATCAGGCTGCCTATTCCGGTAGATAGTCCGGCTATAGCAGTAAGTATAAAAGCTAGTAGTATATTATAATCTGACATCCTTAGTAGCGTGTTATGAATGTAAAGGTATGATATAGTTTTTATTTTGAAAACTATATTTTTTATAGATTGTTCTTGATATGAACATTTTTGGTACATTTAAAGTTTAAATCACACAAAAATATAATTATGTCTACATACAGGGTTCATTATATTCAACATGTTCCATACGAAGGCTTGGGATATATCGAAAAATGGGTAAAGGATAACGGTTATAGTCTAACCGTAACCAAAATTTTTGAGGACTATAAGTTTCCTGATCAGGATGACTTTGATATGCTCGTAATTATGGGAGGTCCTATGGGGACTTATGAAGAAGACAGTTATCCTTGGTTGAAAGATGAAAAGCTCTTTGTTCGAAAAGCAATTGATTCGGACAAAGCAGTACTGGGTATCTGCTTGGGTTCGCAGATAATAGCCAATGCATTGGGAGCCGCAGTATATCCAAATAAAGAAAAAGAAATAGGCTGGTTGCCCATATCGTTTGCAGACAAAGAGTCTCAGGTTTTATTCGGAAGTGAAACCGTTTCTCCTATTGTTTTCCAATGGCACGGCGATACATTTGATTTGCCCGCAGGAACCAAATTGCTTGCTTCGAGTGAGGCATGTGTTAATCAGGCTTTTTCGTATAAAGAAAAGGTTATCGGTTTACAGTTCCATTTTGAAGCCACTGAAAAAAGTTGCGCCGATATACTGAACAATAGCGATGAAAAACTTGTCGAAGGAAAATATATTCAATCGGAAGATTATATAAGAAAAAACACTCAATATATTCCATCATGCAATAAGATGATAGAAACAATCTTGAATAAACTGATCAGACTATGACGCATCCTGAGAAAAAAGCAAACACAGGAGCTTTGTTATTTATCCTGTGTCTGGCTTCTTCGCTTGTGCCTTTTATAAGCTCGGCTCTAAACCTTGCGTTGCCGTATATTAATAAAGACTTATCGCTCAACGCAGTTATGTCGGGATGGGTGCCAACTTCTTATATGCTGTCTACAGCCATTTTGCAAATACCTTGTGCCCGTATGGCAGACATGATAGGACGCAAGAAAGTTTTTATATGGGGAGTAGTTATCCTGACTATATTTTCGGTATTGAGTGGATTAGCAACAACAGGAGTCATGCTTATCACTTATCGCTTCCTTGCGGGAATCGGTAGCGCTATGATGTTTGGTACCAGCACTGCTATTCTCACTTCTTCTGTGCCAGCCGAAAAACGGGGGAAAGCTATGGGAGTAGTTGCTGCAACTGTGTACTCTTCATTGGCTGCCGGACCTTTTGTGGGTGGTTTGCTTACTCAATACTTCAATTGGCATAGTATCTTTTTTGTTTCTGCGGCTATTTGCTTTATCGTCGCCGTAGGTGGATATTATATCATTAAAGAAGACTGGAAAGAAGAGGCCAAAAGTAAATTTGATGCGATAGGTTCTATCTTGTTTGCTATTGGGCTGTTTGCTCTGATTTATGGCTTTGCGGAATTACCTCATATTCAGGGTTTCATTTTTATTGTAATAGGTGTAATCGTATTATTCTTATTTGCTTTGTATGAAAAGAAACAAGAGTTTCCGGTGTTTAACATTCGTGTTTTTATCGGTAACAAAATGTTTCGGATGTCTTCGTTGTCTGCTCTGATAAATTATTCGGCGACATTTGCCATTTCCTTTATGTTGAGCTTGTATCTTCAATATGTGCGGGGATTATCTCCTCGTGATGCGGGACTAATACTTATCATACAATCTGTTATACAGGCTATCGCCGCTTTGAAATCAGGAAGCTTGTCCGATAAAATGTCTCCAACATTTTTGGCTACATTAGGCATGTCTATTATTGCAGTCGGGTTGGGTGGATTGTGCTTTATCACTGAGACTACAAGCTATTACTTTATTGGTATCATGATGGTTCTTTTGGGTTTAGGATTTGGTATATTTTCTTCTCCAAATACAAATATTATCATGAGTTCGGTAGAAAGAAAACATTATGGATTGGCATCTGCAACGATGGGTACGATGAGGCTTACAGGGCAGTCGCTTAGTATGGGGATCGCTATAATGGCGATGTCGATAATGATAGGCAATATCGATTTGTCTTTAGCACCGCACCCTCAGTTTATAGGGAGTATGCGTATAACATTCATCACCTTCTTTGTGCTTTGTCTCTTTGGAGTATATGCTTCCTCTGTGAGGGAAAAGAAGAAACAGAAAGAATAAATTTCTATTTCACTTTTCTTCTTATTATCAGAATATTCAGCGAAGATAAAAGTAAGAATATACATACTCCGGCAATCAGAGTGATCATAATATCCGAACCTTCGAACTCACTCCATACATTGCGTACAATGTCGCTATACTTGATGCGTATCACCAAGACCGACGCAATAGCAAGTATGAGTATCGCAAAATTCATCCCGATAGCCATCAACTCGTAAGGACGGATTACCGCACTTTTTGCATAACCTATCAGACGAAGATTCCGTAGTTTCTCCATATTCTTTTCCAATAGCAGATAAATGCTGAGAGTAAGGACAAAAAAGGCTAGAGTACAGATTATTAATCCTATTGCAATAACAATACCTACCATTATCTTGAGGAAGTACGACATTTTACTCACTGCCGAGTTTTCACCCTCTACTTCATAGTTGTTCTTTTTGAGGAAGGTGGCGATATTGGGGTCGGCAGGATTGTTTACTTCTACCATCAGGCGACTGGGATTAGAGACGGCTTGTTCGCCGTAATTTTCATTTGCCCATTTCATAAAAGATTCGGGAACAAGGATTGTGTTTATCCGATTCGAGAAACCTGCTATTTGCCCCTTAAACTCTTTATGCTGCCATTTACCTGATATCGTGATGTTGAAATTCACCATTCCGATTACACTCTGCGAAAGTTTCGGCATGGAGCGAGCTTCGGCAAAACCAAAGTTGTAGAGGTCAAGGTAGTTTTTAGGAAGGATAATAGGAACGAATTCATCATCGGGACTAAATTTCCACCTGTCGGTCTTCACATCTATGAAATCATCAGGAACCGATTCGAAAAACATCTCGGTGTTGAAACCTCCCTGATTGGTATTTATTCCTCCAAAAACCTTATATCTCGAAGCGGTAAATGCTCCTACCTGCGTTGCAAAACTGGTATTTTCTATATTTTTAATTTCTTCGGCCGAAAAACCTGATGCTTGAGGGTTCAGTGTATTGTAGATGCCTACTTGTTTTGTTAGTACCAGAAAATCCCTCTTCATGATAGTATCCTTTTCCGAAAACAAGGGATTGATATCCAGGTAAAACTGGAGGCCAAGCAGAACAATCGTTAATCCGATAAGATTGGCAATGAAGAATCCGGCAAACTGTCCTTTGCTTATATTTTGTTTCAAGAGCTTCCAAACCAGATTCATAGCGATAATATTAGAGAATAATCCATTGGTAAATCTTTGCCTATCGAGGTGACTATCAATCCTGCATGCTGTACTGCTACCTCTTCGTGGATAAGCTCAGTAATGATTTTGGCATTGTTGTCATCAAGATGGCTGATGGGTTCGTCGAGGATAAGAAAGTCGAAAGGCTGGCAAAGCGAGCGGATAATTGCGACACGTTGCTGCTGTCCCCAAGACATTTTTCCTATTGGTTGGTTTTTCTTTTCAGTGATGCCCAACCTGTCGAACATCGAATCGATTTCCGATTCGATTTTGTGGTGAGTGAGATTGTTTTTTAGCCGGATGTTTTCCAATGCTGTCAATTCGGGAAAGAGACGTAGCTCTTGAAACAGAAGACTCAGATGTTTTGATCTGATGTTATCCCATTTTTTTCTCTTTATATTTTTGACTTCTCTTTCGTCAAAAAGGATGTTTCCCGAAAAATCGGCTCTGTAGCCATAGATATAGCTACAGAGCGAACTTTTCCCTAAGCCTGATTCTGCTTTTATCAGGTATGTTTTTCCCTTCTCAAAAGTGACGTCTTGTTTCCAGATATCTGATTTTATATCTTTTATCTCCGAGAAGACATCAGGAAGGGCGTTTCTTAATTGTATCGTATTCATCCATGCTTAGCCGTTAGCCTGTAGCTATCAGCTTTTTATTTAATATTCTTGAGCGATATGTGTAACTACACTGTCTACAAATTTACAAATTACAGCAAGGCTATTATCACTTGTATCTGTAATAACGATTTTACCACTGCCACTCATATCCTGAGTTGTTATATAACTATAATCACCAAGCAAGTCAAAGCCTTTTGTGGCAAGCTCCTTAGCCTTATCGTTACCTCCCATTTCTGACAATAATAATGGTTTTAGAGGACTGAAGGTTCCACATATAAATGTAGTCTTATCTTTAGCCTGATCCGACAGATCACTCTTTAGTCCTGTTGCTGATATGTTTTTGAATACACTTTCGCTATTTGTAAAGAAGAACATATTGTTGTTGATTCCAAAGTAAGCATTCGTATTCTCATCCACTTTTAGCGAATATGTATTTGGATTCAGTTCAGTGAAAACGGCAGCTTCGCCATTAAGTTCTTTTATTTTTCCTTTTGCAATATTCCATATAGAGTTTGCGTCTTTGAGGTCTGCAAAAAATGAAAGTTCAGGAGATGAGTCTGTATATTCAAAATCGTAGTAATCAGATTTTTTTGTTACAATTTTTACATTATTTACGGCAAAAGTAATGTCTCCATCCATATTCGATATAAAAGATTTCAGGTCGATGCCTAACTCCGATAAGTTAGAACCGGCATTTTCTTCTATCAGAGAAATCAAGCCTAATTCGTTCAGATAATTATAAATACCTTCTCCTTTCATGTTAGCCGAGATGGAAAAGATCGGTTTATCTGTAAAGTATTTAAGCTGATCACCTTTTAGTTTACCTGTCATCTGCGATGCCAGTTCGTTAAATTTCTTCTCTGCTTCCGGGGTATCATAGTACATTTTATTGCTAAATGCTATTTCCCCTTTTTCGAACGAAATAAAAGCAGCTGTATTTATATCTTTTAATTGGTCATATAATCCTGTTAGCATTTTATTTACAGCATTCCCGTCATGTCCTTGCATTGCCAATGCAGGAGGTAACAAAGAAGACCACATTCCTTTTATATTACTGTATGAAGAGAAGATCGAAATATCCTTTTTGTTCGAAATAAATTCTGCGAATGATTTTTTAGAGTTGATGCTCTCTTTAGCTGTTTGCGTTAGTTGTTTTGTAACCAATGTTTTCAGATCAGGCAAGGCACTATGGTCGCGATAATATACAGTTCCCATATATGTAAGCAATAAAAGCTTGTCCTTAGTCCAGCCTATAACAAAGTTTTGTTGTGCACTTACTGTAGTCACTCCGTCTTTCTCTTCCAACATTTGTTCCGGTAGTTCGAAGGTCTTGATAAGTAATTCCTTCAATTTCTTCTGATCGTCCATTTTCAGAACAATACCCATTGTCGTACTGTCCATATACATGTAACAGTCGCTAAGAAAATCGATGCCTGTCGAATTTGGGTTTTTAAGGAAACTCTCAAGCTGTTCAATTGCTTTTGTAGCGTTACCGCCGGACTTAGCCTTGTCAAGGGCTTCTTTTATAACTTTATTCTCCAGTGGCTTATAGTCGGCTTTTGTCAATAGAGATTTTGTATCGATATGTATAACAGTAGCGGCACTCGCCGGTATCGAGTTGGTCAAGTCTGCCGAATCTTTACATGAGTAAAAAAAAGCTACAAATAATGCAACTATGAGAGTAATACCCGTTTGTTTCATAATTTCGTGTTTAAAAATATTAATTCTGCGAATATAAGAAAAAGAAAGGTGTTGAGCTTTGGAATGATTAATTCTTTTCACATTTTATGAAGATTGTTTTGCGAAAAAGATAATTTTGTATCCAAATATAGAACGTAATGAATCTTTTTGAAAATTTAAAGAAAGCATATACACGCATTCACCCCAAACCAAAGTATGGTGCTTTGGAGCTATTAAAATATATAGGTCCCGGACTGTTGGTAACTGTGGGATTTATTGACCCGGGTAACTGGGCTTCGAATTTTGCAGCCGGATCGGAGTTTGGATATGCCCTGTTATGGGTGGTAACGCTGTCTACCGTTATGTTGATTATCCTTCAACACAATGTAGCTCACTTGGGTATTGTGACAGGGCTCTGTCTTTCCGAAGCCGCTAATAAATATTTACCACGAATGGGTTCGCGAACTATATTGTGGTCGGCAATGGGAGCTTCTGTCTCTACATCTTTGGCCGAAATATTGGGTGGAGCTATTGCATTGAATATGCTTTTTGATATTCCTATCAAAGTGGGAGCCGTATTGGTTGCAGTTTTCGTTTTCGCGATGATGTTTTCCAATTCGTATAAAAAGATAGAGCGCTATATTATTGCTTTTGTCTCCCTTATCGGACTATCTTTTATCTACGAGCTTTTTCTTGTTGATATAGAGTGGGGAGAGGCTGCACAAGCATGGGTAGTGCCTTCTATCCCGGAAGGGAGCATGCTGATTATAATGAGTGTGCTGGGAGCAGTGGTGATGCCGCACAATCTTTTTCTGCATTCGGAAGTGATACAAAGCCGTCAATGGAATTTACAAGATGAGGCTGTGATTGAAAAGCAATTGAAATACGAGTTTTTCGATACATTTTTCTCTATGTTCATCGGGTGGGCAATAAATAGTGCGATGATCTTATTAGCTGCTTCAACTTTCTTTAGAGAAAATATTGTAGTCAATGATCTTCAACAAGCTCACTCTCTGCTCGAACCATTGCTAGGGAATAATGCGGTTGTGATATTTGCACTGGCGTTGCTGTTGGCGGGAGTTTCGTCTTCTATGACTTCGGGCATTGCGGCAGGCTCTATATTTGCAGGCATGTATAACGAGCCTTATGATATAAAAGATATCCATTCACGTACAGGTGTTATTATTTCGCTTGGAATAGCATTGCTAATCATATTTATGATAGGCGACCCTTTCAAAGGTTTGATTATCTCACAAGCTATTTTGAGTGTGCAGCTTCCAATAACTGTGTTTTTGCAGGTAAGGCTTACTTCATCTAAAGAGGTAATGGGCAAGTACGCCAATACTCTTTTTACGAAAATACTTTTGTATGGCATAGCCATCGTTGTTACACTTCTTAATATATTGTTGTTGGTTAGTTTCTTTGTAGATGTTAAGATATAAACGATATTGCTCGAATAAAGAACAGTTTTTAGGTCTGTTTTTCTCTCTTATAAACACGTTGCGAGTTAAAATATAACAATAAGAGAGATCAGATTCTTTTTTGAATACGTATCTTTATCACTTGATTATTAATAAAAACCGGATAGTTATGAAAAAGTATATTGTTTTTGCTCTTATCTGTTCGATTGCATTCGCTGCGTTTACTGCGTGTAACTCAAAATCGAAGACGGATAATACAACAGATGAAAAAACTGTAAAAACAGAAGTAAAAGGAGAAGCTCCAAAGAAGAAATATATTAAGCTGGCCGAAAAAGCAAATGCTTCGATGCCAATGGTATTACCCGGTAATATACGTATCGATCGAGCCGAGGCTATTTCTGCTACAGAATATAAGTATTACTACACTTTTACTCAAGAGCCTACCGTATCTGTTGACGAATTTGTTCGGAGTGCAAAGCCTGCTATCACTATGGGAATGCGTGAGAATAAAGGCGAAGATCTCGATATGTTTCGTAAAGATAAAATGACGGTGATATTCGCTTATTACAAATTAGATGGTACGCTTTTTGCAGAGATAAAAGTGTCACCAAATGAGTACGCAGAATAATTTCTGCTAGTTTTTATCTATTAATAGAATGATTTAAAGGAAAAAGGTGACAATATAAATATGTAAATAAAGTGTCACTTTTGTCACCTTTTGATAAAACTAAAATATAACTGAATATGATTAAACACATCGTAATGTGGAAGCTGAAGGATGAAGCTCACGGAAATGATAAAGCTACAAATGCAAAGCTGATAAAAGAGAAACTGGAAGCTTTGTCGGGCAAAATTGATGGATTACTCAAGATAGAAGTAGGTATCGACTTCTTAGGAGGTGGCAACTTTGATGTTGCTCTTTATTCAGAATTGAGTAAGAAAGAGGATTTAGAAATATATCAGAATCATCCGTTACATCAGGCTGTTCTTCCTTTTATCAGAGAGGCTGTAATAGATAGAAAAGCCGTAGACTTTGAGGTATAAATGCAAGAAGATATAATAAAAGACATTCGTAAGAGATGCCGTATGGCTATGAACGGCATCGTTTCAACAAACATGCGCCAGCGTGGTTTGGATTACAAGCTAAACTTTGGCTTGTCTGTTCAGCAAATAAAAGATTTAGCGAAGCGTTATCAACCCGATTTAGAATTGGCTGAAATCCTTTGGGCAGACAATACCCGTGAGTTGAAAATATTGGCAACTCTACTTTATCCAACAGATTCTTTTACAAAAGAAAAGGCTGATGAATGGGTTTTATCTATTCCCAATCAGGAGATAAGAGAACAGGTTTGTGCAAACTTGCTTCAGAATGTGACATTTGCCAGAGAGATAGCATTGGAATGGGCAAAATCACCAGTTGCAGATGTCAGAGCCACTGGTTATTGGCTATTAGCTCGTTTGTTTATTACTAAGAAGACTGAACCTGTAGCTGTAGAATTAATATCAACTATTTGGGATGATGTGATATCCGAGGATATTTTTCTGCGAAATGCTGCATTATTAACACTAAAGCATACCGGACGCCAGTCTAAAGATATTGCAGATCGCATTCTTCAAAAATTATCTGTATACAAGGAAGATAAAGATCTGATAAAGCAAGAGGCGTTTAATAGTATGGCTTTCGAGTTTGATTATTTCTTTGAGGGTTGAAAAATAGAATTTTGTTGTAATGTTAGAAAAATTAATAGGTGATTTAAAACAAAAGTATAAAGGAATTCGCTATTCCAATTTGCTAAAAGACAGAGAGTGGTGGTTTACAATTTCTCCAGAGTCATTCAACACTACTTTGTACTTAATGCTTATTGATAAGAGTTCTGCTAATATTAGGATACTAAAGATAAACACAACGGAGCAATTCGTTGGTATTCTTCCTCGAAAGGAGGGTGTATATCTTTCGGGACAGTATGATCTATATTTTTCTATTGATAAAAAAAGTGTTTTAAAAGTTCGCTATTTAACTAGTTCTGGTTACGTTGAAAGTGATGTTTCTATGAATGTTTTAGAGTTTATAGAAATAGAGAAATACTTATTTGCAAATTCTCCAATTATTGAAACTCTGGAAGATTTGATTGATAATCTTTTGACAATAGAGGCATATCTTGGAGGTGATTATTCTGAAGAAGAAAGGAAGTTTGCTATATCTCTTGTTCAAAGAGGATATAACTTTGTTGCCTATAAAGTTCAAAATGAGTGGCATTTTGCTCCTAGTAGATTTGTTGGTTATAAAGACAACAATATATACAAGTTCCTCAATAATGATAGTAAAGAAGGTAAAGAAACTATACCAATAATTAACGAAATAGCTAAAAAAGAACTTTGTTTTGATCCGATACTAGAAAAAGCATATATAGAATATTGTGAATTGTTAAATATAGAACTGCATCATAATAAAAGACAATATTGGTTTTTTGATTTTACAGATACTAGCTTTGAAAAGTTAGCTAATAAGCATGAAAATAGATATCAAGAAGGCTGTCTTATAGAACGGAGACATAAAAAGAGAGAAAGAAATAGAAAGTTAGTTGAAGAAGCAAAACGTCGATTTCGGAATAAACATAATGGACAAATTTATTGTGAAATTTGTGGATTCAATTTTATGAGTACATATGGTATCGACTATATTGAAGTACATCATTTGAAAGCTCTTATGGATATGGAAGAAGGAGATGTTACAAGTTTAGATGATGTGTGTTTAGTTTGTTCTAATTGTCATCGAGTAATTCATAGCCAATATCCTTTTTTGACTATTGATCAAGTAACAAAATTAATAAAGTCAAGACAATGATGTCTTATACTACTTAGTTATGTTGCTAATGCCAGATTTCTCCCTCATATTATTCTTCGTTATTCTTATACCGGCTTATGTATTGATAAAGCATTTTAAGGGTAGAAGAGAGCCTTTGGCTTTATTGGTGATGTCTGTCCTTTCTATTCTTTGTTGGCTGCTGATAGGAGTTGTACTTTACTTTCTGGATATAGATATGCAAGCAACGGCATTGTTAGTCAATGTCTTGATTTTTTTACCTATCTTCCTTTCCTCTCTCATCTTATTGATAAAGCTAATTCTCTTTGTAAGAGATAAATATAAAAAGCGAGGTGAAATATCCCATTAATTAAGATACTTCACCCCGCTTAATATTCTTAGATTATAAATACCTTAACTACTTGCCAATAGCATATCTTAGTCCCACGTAGAATTTACGACCCTGAGTTGGTCCCCACACCATTGTGGCATCAAAGTCATCACCAAATGGATTTTCTGCCGAGACGATTGGATTCTTTTGTTTGAAATCCGTAATGTTTTCTGCACCCACATAGATACTCCAATTACGGAAATTCTTAGTGATCTGTGCATTCAGTATTGTAAACGAATCGAATGTAGTTTTCCACAAAGGATTCACCGTATCAGGGGTTGGCATACGTCCACCTCCGTTAAATTGGGCGGTAAGGTCGAATACCCATTTTTTTAAGCGGGTTTCGTAAGAGCCTGTTAGAAGTGCTTTGTAATCACTTATCAAAGGTTTCTTCATTAGTTTATCTCCGTAAGTTGTTTTTGCATTTGTCCAACGATACGCCCCCAATATATTAAACCCTTTGAATAAGGGGTATGACACTTCTATCTGATAACTATCGGCATACGATTTGCCCGACAGATTATAGAACTTTACAGCATGAGGGTCGCTATCTACATCGGTTACCACCTGATTGTCAAAGTCTGTTCTGTACCACTCTCCCGATATGGTTAGCTCTTCTCCTCTGATTGGTATATGAAAAGAGATGCTTGTACCATAGTTCCATGCCGATTCTTGTTGCAGATTATCTGCTATTTCTATCTTGCGGCTGCTTGCCAAGAAGTAGCTGTTTTCAGGCATAACAAATACTGTACGATAGCCTTTCCCCGCAGATGCTCTAAGGTTTAGCCACTCTACAGGCATATACTTTAAGTGTAGGCGTGGCGTAACGAATGCTTTTTTGTGCAGGGTGCTGTAGTCTGTCCGCAATCCGGCTAGGGCAATGAACTTGTCATCCTTGTTAAAGGTATATTGCAGATATCCTCCTGTTACAGTTTCTTCATTGGGCTGATTTGTGATTGGCTGAGTCAGATAAATCGATTGATTGTATTTGTCCCAGTTCATGCTTAAACCTGCACTTAGTTGGTGCATCTTGCCAAACCCTGTTTCATACATCAATGATGCATACAGATTATTTTCATACACATTGTATTTGTCGGCTGCATACTTTGATTTCTGATCGTGGTGTGAGCCTGTGAATATCAGAGCAATATTGCCATTACGCTCTTCATCTACAATGTATGAATTTTTTGTGTAAAATTCTCCTCTGTTTGTCTTTACAGATATTTCGTATGGGTCAGTATTAATGGAGGCAGAATTTAAAGTATGCATTGTTTGCCCACTGGTACGGTAATCTTGTAAGAAACGAACGCCGAATTGTGAAGCATATCTGCCCGACATATAATTCCACCTGTTCATCATATTAAACTGGTGTTTCTTCGGCATATCTAAGAAGCTGTCATCGTTGTCGTCATGTGATGCAGATTCATTCGAATAATGCAAGAATACTCCCATGCTTAATTTATCATTCAAGATAAATGCTGCATCGGCATTGCCTTCGTATCTTCCGGCATCACTCGAAAATAAATTCAAGCTGAGAGGATCTGCGCTATTTGGCTTTTTGTATTCCACATTCATTTGTCCTGTAATCGACTCATAACCGTTCTTTACCGAAGCTGCGCCTTTAGATATCTGTATGCTTTCCATCCATGGTCCGGGTATGTAATCCAGTCCGTATACTGAGGCTGCACCTCTAAAGTTAGGATAGTTTTCTGTTAATGTTTGCACGTAAGTTCCGGCTAGCCCGAGCAGTTGTATTTGTTTAGCTCCCGTTACCGCATCGCTAAATGATACATCTACCGAAGGGTTTGTTTCGAAGCTTTCGGAAAGGTTGCAACATGCCGCACGGTGCAGTTCTTTGGTTGTTATTTTTTCGGTATTCAAGAGGCTTGTCCGAGATTTGATTGTTCCCGGTACTGTTCTTTCTACGACCACCTCACCTAATTCGGCATTTTCTTGCAATACAACGTTTTGTGTCTCTGCAAAATCATGTATGTGGATAACTTTATCTTCAAATCCGACATACGATATGGCGAGCATGTGATCTTTGTGTGGTGTACCCGATATTTCAAAATAGCCATGTTCGTCAGTCATTACTCCCGCTTTTGCATTCTCCCATCGTACCGATGCACCTATTAAGGGCTGTTTTTGGTTGTCAAATACATACCCTTTCAATATGTCTTTGCTAAAGGCGAAAATGGGAATAAGGAGAAGTAAAATAAATATTTTAAATGTTTTCATTTGGATTCTTATTATTTGATTTGTAAAATACAATAGAAACTTTGTTGTATACCCGATTGGTACACAATAAGCAGATATGTATTACAAAAATCAAATAATAAGTACGCGAATGAGGGACAGGTATTCACGAGGTGGAATATCCGGTGGAGATTCGAATATAGAATTATCCTGAGTATATAAAGAATTATCTGTAAGGATACTCAAAGGAATAGTTGGAGAAGCATCCGATATCCAAACGAATGGTACGGATACTATCGGTATCGGTCTGAATGAAGAGGCATCAATATCTATAGATAAACGAGAGGCGGTGCAAGATATATCTTGAGTGAAAGAAGTGTCTCCGCACGATTCATCGTGTGATACATCTTTGTGCATCGAACAGCAATCACCTTTCTGCTCCGCTTTCTGATGTTCTAGAGAACAACATGTATGTTGCTCGGTCATGAAAAGGGTTTGCTCGCTACATGAATTGCAGCAATAGTTTATAATTGTAACCCCCGCACCGGTAAGAAACACCGTTGCGGCAGCAATTATAAGGATTATATTTTGCGCAAATCTTTTCATATCAAATGCAAAGATATGAGAAAATTATAGACAGATATAGGTTTTAAGTTTTTTTTAATTTAGAGTGATTCTATTTAGTCTTTTCTCTATTCTCTCTATTTCGTTACTTCATCAATCAGATAAAATATAGACTTGAAGTTTATATCGCTGTATTCGCTCATCCCGATTTCGCAAGTGCGGCTCGTAGAGTAGCCGTCTTTACATCCGGCAGGGATTTGTTCGTTGAGGTGTCTTTGCCCGTGAGCATTCAACTCTGGATATGTGAATCCTCTATCGCCGGCAAAACCGCAACAATTTGTATCCACAAAGGCAACCTCTTTGGCGCATAACTTGGCCAATTGCAAAAGCTTTTGTTCCATACCAATTTTTTTTACAGAGCATACAGGGAAAACAGTCACTATATTCCGAGGGTGTTTGATTTCGAGTTTAGGCATCACAAAGTCGAGCATAAACTCTATCGGGTCATATATCTTTAAATCTTTATTCTCGTATGCCTCATGAAATGTATAGAAGCATGGACTCATATCAAACAGAATAGGATATTTCCCATTTTCTGAAGCTTTCAATAATGCATTTTCCAGCTCTTTCGATTTGCGGGCACCCTCTTCTTTTAGACCCTTACTGCTAAACGCCATCCCACAGCAAAGGCTATTGATACCCTCGGGGTAAATAATCGAAAATCCTGCACGTTGTAAAAGTTCCTGTGTCTTTTTTGTCAACTCTACATCACCCTTTTCATAGCCATTTGATTTGCCCATTGAACGGTTTATACACGAAGGAAAGTAAACAACTTTATCCACCTGTCCTTCATTTATTACCATATCCTTTATCTTGCTCGCTCCCTTAGGCATATCCTTATTCCATTTTGGAATCGTTTTTAGAGATAAGGTTCGCATCGTAGAGGCGATTCCACTCATCAGTGTATCGCCTAATATAGAATGGACGAAGTGAACAAAATTAAGTCCGACTCTAGCTACCGAGGTAGTTCCGGCCATGCGGTTGCCAATGTAAGATGCTACTTTTTTTGCTGTGTCCGATGCTTCTTCATGTCGGACATGCTTGATAAATTTGCCAGTATCTATTTTTACAGGGCAAACCAAGCCACACAGTCCATCTGTAGCACACGTTTCGTCTGAATAATACTTGGCGTCATTCAGTATTTGTTTCAACCGTGAAGGATCTTCTCCGAATGCTTTTAGTCTTGATATCTCACGGGCAATGACGATCCGCTGGCGTGGCGATAGGGTTAACCCCTCTGCAACACAGTTTGGTTCGCAAAAGCCACATTCCATACATTTATCTATTATCTCATTTGCTGCAGGAAGAGGTTTCAGATTCTCAAGATGTATCTTGGGGTTCTCGTTGATGATCACGCCCGGATTTATAAGTTTATGAGGATCAAAAATATCTTTAATCTTGAGCATGATTTTATAAGCTGCTTCTCCCCATTCTTTTTCTACAAAAGGAGCCATGTTGCGCCCTGTTCCATGCTCAGCTTTTAATGAACCGTCAAACTTGTTGACAACAATGTCGGCCAGTTCGTCCATCATGTCTGCATACTTCTGTACCTCGCTTGTACTGTTGAAGTCCTGAGAGAACACGATATGGAAGTTGCCGTCGAGGGCATGTCCGTATAACACGGCATCAGCATATCCTAAACGCTTGAATAAATCTTTTAAAGCCACACATGCATCTCCCAGTCTATCTATTGGAAACGCAACATCTTCTATAAGACATGTTGTTCCTGTTTTTCGTAGGCCTCCAATGGAGGACAGAAGTCCTTTGCGAGCTTTCCAGTTAAAATTATATTCTTTAGGATCAGAAGTAAACTTATATGGTTGTACTGTGGGATATGTTTCAATTGCCTTGCGGATGATAGCCTCTTTTTCATTCATTTCGGGTTGTTCGTTGGCTTGTATTTCTACCAGCAACAAACAGGCTGTTTCGGGTAATGTCCGAAAATATGAAGGAGCTTCCGGATCGTCTTCGATAGATCGTATAGAATCTCTATCGAGTAATTCTACTGCAGACACAGGTGTCTTTTTGAGCATAGGAACTACTTCACAGGCTTTCTCTATGGTTTCGAAGATCATTAGAGTACAAGCTTTATGTTTTTCATCAACAACCGTATGGTAGGTTATGTCGGAGGTGAAAGCGAGTGTCCCCTCCGAACCAATCATCAGGTGCTTAATGATATCGAAAGGATCTTCATAATCTACTAATGCATTTATGCTATATCCTGTCGTGTTCTTTATTTTATACTTTTGTTTAATACGCTCTGTAAGCGTATTGTCTGCTTTTATTTTATCTCTAAGTTTTTCTATTTCACGGATAATTTCAGGGTGTTTTTCTGTGAAATCCAATTTACTTTTTTCATCCGAAGTATCCAGAATAGTACCGTCATAGAGGACGATGCGGATATCTGCAATTGTTTTATATGAGTTCTGATCTGTACCACAGCACATTCCGCTCGCATTATTCGCGGCTATACCCCCGATCATTGCGGCATTGATAGATGCCGGATCGGGACCTATCTTACGACCAAATGGCTGTAGGTGAATATTTGCTCTGGCACCTGTTATTCCGGGTTGCAGCTTTATCTTTAAAGCGTCATCATCAAGAATCGTATATTTCCGCCATTCGTGTGTTGCTACCATCAGTACCGAGTCGGTTATCGCTTGCCCCGAAAGGCTTGTGCCTGCTGCCCGATATGTTACCGGAATATTAAGTTTTCCTGTCTGACGTATTACTTCTACAGCTTCTTCTTCTGTATGCACTTGTACTACTATTTTAGGTATCAGGCGATAAAAACTTGCATCAGTACCGTATGCTAATAGTTGTAGAGGATTGGTAATAATTCGTTTCGACGGAATTGTTTTAGATAATTCTTTTTTCAGTTGCTGATAATTATCAGGTAACATAGTATTTAGCTTTTTAGTGATCAGTATAGATAAACGGTTTCGGAAAACCTATGCAATTTATAAAACATATTTGAAATAGAGGTACGTTTTAGACTTATTTCAATGGTGAGTAAATGTGATAAAAACCTAAAAGGTCAACGAATTATTTAGAGGTCTGAGGTTTATTTTGTATATTTATTATTCTTTTTAGTTTTGGAGATATGAGTTGCTAAAAAGCATAAATTGATATATTTTTCCTCTGCTATAATTTATTAAATACAAGAAAAAAGACTAATTTTGCTACTCAAATTTTAACAAACAAAAAACGAAATACATTATTCATTTTTAAACAAATAAAAACAATGAGAATCGAGAAAATTTTCGCACGTGAAATCTTGGATTCAAGAGGTAATCCTACAATTGAAGTTGATGTAACTTTGGAATGTGGCGTGGTTGGTCGTGCTGCAGTACCATCTGGTGCTTCAACTGGTGAAAACGAAGCTTTGGAACTTCGCGACGGTGACAAAAAACGCTACCTTGGTAAAGGTGTAGTGAAAGCTGTTGACAATGTAAACAAAGTTATCGCTCCAGCTCTTTTAGGTGAATCTGCTCTTGATCAAAGAGGTATCGATTTGAAAATGATTGCCCTTGACGGAACAAAGACTAAGTCTAATTTAGGAGCTAATGCTATTCTTGGTGTTTCTCTTGCTGTAGCTAAAGCTGCTGCTAACTACCTTGAACTTCCTTTGTATCGCTATATTGGTGGTACTAACACTTATACTCTTCCTGTACCAATGATGAATATCATCAACGGTGGATCTCACTCTGATGCTCCTATCGCATTCCAAGAGTTTATGATCCGTCCGGTAGGTGCTCCTTCTTTCAAAGAAGGTTTGCGCTGTGGTGCTGAAGTATTCCACGCTTTGAAGAAAGAATTCCACGACAGAGGTCTTAGTACAGCTGTAGGTGACGAAGGTGGTTTTGCTCCAACATTGAATGGAACAGAAGATGCTCTTGAATCAATCCTTAAAGCTATTAAAGCAGCAGGATATGAGCCGGGAAAAGATGTTACAATCGCTTTAGACTGTGCTGCTTCTGAATTCTTCAAAGGTGGTGTTTATGACTATTCTAAATTTGAAGGTCCTAACGGAGCTAAGCGTACATCAGCAGAACAAGTTGAATTCCTTGCAAGCCTAGTAGCTAAATACCCTATCGATTCTATCGAAGATGGTATGGGCGAAAATGACTGGGACGGATGGAAATTGCTTACAGACAAACTTGGAGATAAAGTTCAGTTGGTAGGTGACGACTTGTTTGTAACTAACGTTGAGTTCTTGAAAAAAGGTATAGAAACAGGTTGTGCTAACTCAATCCTTATCAAAGTAAACCAAATCGGTTCACTTACTGAAACTTTGGATGCTATCGAAATGGCTCACCGTGCAGGTTACACTAGCGTAACTTCTCACCGTTCGGGAGAAACTGAAGATGCTACAATTGCTGATATCGCAGTTGCAACTAACTCAGGCCAAATCAAAACAGGTTCATTGAGCCGTTCAGACCGTATGGCTAAATACAACCAATTACTTCGTATCGAAGAAGAACTTGGAGACAAAGCTGTTTATGGATGGCAACGTGTACAACGTAAAAAATAAGGAGCAAACTTCTTTATATAACAAAGGCTGTCCCTATCGGAACAGCCTTTGTTTGTTTAGTTTCTTTTGTATCTATATATTTTAGTTTTCTCCCCTTGATAGAGATTATCGCCTACAACAAAATCCTTATTCGACCCAATCTTTGGCGAAATCTTAGTATCTTTACCAACTCCAAAATTTCTTACTGCCGTTCCGGCTAAGTTTAGTGACATATGAAATATATTCGACTTATAATCTTTTCAATACTTATAATATCAAGTGTCTCCGTTTATTCTCAAAGTGAAAAAGATACACCTCGTAATGGTGAAGGTATACTCGCTTTTCTGAGAAGAAATAAACGTACAGGAGCAGAAAATCTTAATACGTTTCTAGAGTTGAATAAAGGAAAGTTTGGCAAAGGAGATTCCTTGTTGAAGGATGTTTCGTATCTATTACCTGACACGGATAAGGATAATACGAGAAAAACAGAGAACGAAGTTTTTGATTCTGGTCAAACGGGTAAAAAAACGGAGAATAAGCTTTTTGGAGAAAAATATGCGGAATATACGATTAAATCAGATAAGCTAAAAGGTGCTTGTTTCTTCTTATCTAGCGGGCATGGAGGTCCTGATCCGGGAGCAATGGCAGAGGTAGACGGGTACGAGCTTTGCGAAGATGAGTATGCTTATGATATAACACTCAGGCTTGCACGCAACTTGATGGAAGAAGGTGCTACAGTATATATGATTATTCAAGATGCAGAGGATGGCATAAGAGATGATCGTTATTTGTCGAACAGTAAGCGTGAAACTTGTATGGGTGCTACTATTCCTTTGAACCAGATTGCCCGATTGAAGCAACGGACAGATAAAATTAACAGCTTGAGTAAGCGTTCGAAAGCAAAATATAAAAGATCTGTTTTTATCCATTTGGATAGCAGAAGTCAGAAACAACAACTAGATGTATTTTTCTATTACTCAAAGAATAGTACTGTGGGTAAAAAACTAGCGAACACAATGCGTGAGACTTTCAGTGATCATTATGACAAGCATCAGCCGGATAGAGGCTTCACTGGAACAGTAAGTACACGAACCTTATACGTTCTTGATAAAACTCTGCCTGTAGGTATTTATGCCGAGCTTGGCAATATTCAGAATAGTTTCGACCAGCGTCGCTTTTTACAATCAGATAACAGGCAGGCTTTAGCCAATTGGATGTGTAGGGGTTTCATCAAAGACTATGAGAACTGGAAAAAGGGAAAGTAAAGAATAGATATTCTAATGCTATTTAGCCCTTATCCTTTTGAATATTGATAACACAACAATACAACAGATGAAGAAAGCCGCCATTGTCAGTTATCATAAAAACTAATATATTTGTATAAATACAAAAAAGTCCATTATGAGATTATTACTTATCAGCAATTCAACGAATCCGGGAGAGGCGTATTTAGACTATCCGAAGTATAACATTAAAGAGTTTTTAGGAGAAAAACCTATAGAAGCACTATTTATTCCTTATGCTGCGGTTACTTTTTCTTACGATGAGTATGAGAAGAAAGTCAATGATCGTTTCAAAGAAATAGGACATAGTGTTGTTAGTATTCATCACTACGACGATCCTGTAAAAGCAGTTGAAGAAGCAGAGGCTATTGTAGTAGGAGGCGGTAATACATGGAAGCTTGTTCGCATGATGCGTGATAATAAGATTATAGAGCTTATTAGTAAAAGAGTAAAACAAGGAGTTCCATATATAGGATGGAGTGCCGGTTCAAATGTGGCTTGTCCTACATTGCGAACAACAAACGATATGCCGATCATCGACCCAAAAGGATTTGATGTGGCAAATCTGGTTCCTTTTCAAATAAACCCGCATTATCTGGATACACATCCCGAGAATCATGGAGGCGAAACACGTGAAGATCGTATCAGAGAATTTATAACAGAAAATCAGGATATATATGTTGTAGGGCTGCGAGAAGGCTCTATGCTGAATCTCGAAGGCGATGACTTGAGGCTTATCGGTAAAAAGACTGCACGTATATTCAAATATGGCGAAGAGCCAAGAGAACTGAAAACAGATGATGATTTCAGTTTTCTACTGAAGAAGTGATTAAAGACTCATCTTATCAATAGACATACCACACTCATAGCCCTCTTCGTAGAGTGCTGTGAGTTTGTTTATATCTTTTTCTATACGGTCTACAATGATCGGTTTTTGAGGTCTGATAACAAATACTGATCCTTCCTCCTCAAGCTTTTCTATCAAATCCAATTGAGAATTATAAAGACTATTTCTGTTACTTAAAGCCTCACGCATAGCCGGATATTTCCGGTAAATGAAAGATGGTATTTTTATGTCTTTGCTTTCTTTTCTGTATCCCTTGTTGCGTGTAAGAATTACTATGTTTTTTTTATAACCCTGATCTATTGCCCTGTTTACAGGTATTGAGTCGCAGATGCCTCCATCAAGCATAGGAGTGTCGTCTACATACGCTATAGGGCACATAATAGGTAAGCTGCTGGATGCTTTCACAATATCTATAACCCTTTCTTTATTCGATTTTTCTTCCAAATATTCTGCTTTTCCTGTCAGGCAATTAGACGTTACCATCTCGAACCGTGATGGAGAGGAAAAATAAGTCTGATAATCGTAGGGTATGATATTTTCAGGAAACTCATGGAACAGTAAATCGAAGTCCATGATATTTCGTTTCTTTATATAATGTTTAAGCCCTATATATTTATACTTAGCTAGAAGGTCTATGTTGCTATACTTAGCTCTCCCTTGTTGTTTGGATATAAAAGAGAGCCCATTACATGCCCCCGCAGATACACCAATTGCATAAGGGAATTCTATATTTCGACTCATAAAATAATCCAGAACTCCACAGGTGAAAACTCCACGCATACCTCCTCCTTCAAGTACTAATCCTATCTCTGATGTATTAATCATCTTCGTTTTTATACTTATTGGGGGTTAAAGGTAGCAATTTTTGCAATAAAAAAAGTTCTGCTCTTTATCACAAAGAACAGAACTCGAAAAGTAGTAATTCTAAGTATGTGGCTTATTTATTAGCAATAAGACCACTGGAATTATTGTTTACTTGAACTTGCTTAACTGTTAATAGTTTTCCGCTCGCATCATCATATACGTGTATTAAATGCTGCGATTTGGTAGACCATGTTGCCATATTTTTATCCCATTTGGTGAAGATAAGATTGGCCACTTTGCTTCCATCCGAATTATATTCATATACATATTTATAAGTTCCAACCCATCCTTGTGAACTCCATTTGTAATATGTTTTTTCCTTCAGATTGTTTTTTGTATCGTAGACAAACACAGCTTTTTTCAAAGCTTCTAATGAAGTGCCGTCTACTGTTGTATATTCTTTTGTGCAACCGTATTTAGTGGTTTCAATATTACTATATACTTTGTCTTTTGAATTTCCTGCATATATATTAGAGAATGAAAATAGCGTTGCCAAAACTGTTGTTAAAAATATTGCTTTCATGTCGGTATCTTTTAAATTGTTACCTTGTTAATAGATCGAAATTTTGTTTTTTTAAGCGCTTTCTATATATATGACGTTGTCAACTATCGAATAGTTACAAAAATATTGGATTGTTTTTAGTACTATGTTATGCATAGAAGTGTGTTTTGTGTATATATGTTTGTAAATTAGTCGTTTATTGTTGGTGTTAATTAAGGTTAATGGTTGGCTGTTTGTTCTTTTATAGCCATATTTTTTATGATATAATTAATAAAATACTTTTCAGTAAGGTGAAACAACTTATCTTTACATCGTTTTCTGCTTACAGATAATATAGAATATTATTTATTGTCCTTAATGAATTAAAGAAATGGAAAAGATTGATTTTTATCAGGTTATAGATGGTATTAAGCAAGTCATTAATGCCGAAGAGCAATTCCTGCTATCATTGTCAGAAGAACTGATAAGCACGAAAGTAAATAAGCAGAACAGAAATATAAAACAGATACTTGGACATTTAGTAGATTCAGCGTCTAATAATATACATCGTATTATCCATTTGCAAAACCAGCCTAGTCCATTGATTTTCCCCGATTATGCTAACTTGGGAAATAATGACAGATGGATCGCTATTCAGGATTATCAGACAGAGAATTGGGAGGACCTGGTTCAATTATGGAAATATTCCAACCTCCACATAATGCATGTTATCAAACATGTAGACACTGATAAGCTCGGTAATGAATGGATTACAGCCCTTGGGGATAAAGTCTCTCTAAAAGAGATGATTACAAATTACCTCCCTCATTTGCACTTGCATATAAATGAGATTCATGAGCTGCATGCCAGTAATGCTTAAGGCATACTCCTCAAAATAAAGAGAGGATTTGGAAACCCCAAATCCTCTTCTATTATAAGTTATTATTTCCCTCAATTAATATGCTCTGGCGAATACCACTCGTTGAGTAGATGGTTTTCCTGTAACCATACATTTGCCGGGAGTTTTATCTCCTTCGAGAGGGATGCAGCGTATTGTTGCTTTGGTTTCAGCTTTCACTTTTTCTTCAGTTTCGGTGGTGCCATCCCAGTGAGCAAGAATAAATACACCTTCCTCTATCTTCTCTTTAAACTCTTCGTATGTCTCTACAGTGATCGTCTGCTTAGCTCTGAAATCGAACGCTTTTTTGTAGATGTTAGCTTGAATATCATCCAATAGATTCTTGATATACATATCCAGCCCATCGCATGATACAGTCTCTTTAGTCAGCGTGTCGCGGCGAGCAACTTCTACTGTGTTATTTTCCATATCGCGCGCGCCCATAGCCAAACGTACAGGAACTCCTTTCAATTCATATTCAGAGAATTTCCATCCCGGTTTTTTGTTGTCTGCATTGTCATATTTAACACTGATGCCAAGAGCTTTCAATGATTTTACAATGCCATCTACCTTTTGGTTGATCAAGGCTAGTTGTTCTTCACCTTTATATATAGGAACAATAACAACTTGGAAAGGAGCTAATTTTGGAGGAAGTACAAGCCCATTATCATCCGAGTGTGCCATTATCAGAGCTCCGATAAGGCGGGTAGATACTCCCCATGAAGTAGCCCATACGTAATCCATCTTACCCTCTTTATCCGCAAATTTTACATCAAATGCTTTTGCGAAATTCTGTCCAAGGAAGTGAGATGTTCCCGATTGAAGGGCTTTTCCATCCTGCATCATGGCTTCGATTGTATATGTATCTACAGCACCGGCAAATCGTTCAGATGCTGATTTCACACCTTTAATTACAGGCACAGCCATATACTCTTCAGCAAACTGAGCATACACGTTCAACATTTTTTCTGCTTCCTCTACCGCTTCTTCTTTTGTGGCATGAGCAGTATGCCCTTCTTGCCACAAGAATTCTGCGGTACGCAGGAATAAACGGGTACGCATCTCCCAACGTACAACATTTGCCCATTGATTTACCAAAATAGGTAGATCTCTATATGATTGTATCCAATTACGGTACGTATTCCAGATAATCGTTTCGGAAGTTGGACGAACAATAAGTTCTTCTTCCAATTTTGCATCAGGGTCAACTATTACTCCTTTTCCGTCAGGATCATTTTTTAGACGGTAGTGAGTTACAACAGCACATTCTTTGGCAAAACCTTCAACATGGTCAGCCTCTTTACTCAAAAATGATTTGGGGATGAAAAGCGGGAAGTAAGCATTCATGTGTCCTGTTTCTTTGAACATATCGTCTAATTGACGTTGCATTTTTTCCCAAATCGCATAGCCGTATGGCTTTATCACCATACATCCGCGTACAGCAGAATTTTCTGCTAAATCTGCTTTTAATACCAAATCGAGATACCACTGACTGTAATCTTGACTTCGAGGTGTCAGTTCTTTAAGTTCTTTTGCCATATTATTGAATTCTGTTTTTCCAAAATTGCTACAAAGTTAGTAAAAGCCCTTAATTAAATGATATTTGATTTGTATTTCTTACAGGGTTTGTTTTATAGAAGTCACCGTAACTTCCAATACCCTGCTCAGAAATGAGTATTTTCCTTTCATATAGTCATATTCCTCTCCCGAAGTAATATATCTCGCCGTTCCTTCTATATAAAAACCTGTTCCCTGATAGTCTTTATAACCTAAAACATTTCTACTGCCCAATGTAAGTTTTACTTTGTGGTTTGCTTCTACATTTTTTTGTGTTTTACGCAAGCCATAGGCTGGGATGAGAATGCGTTCGTCTTCTGTTACTTCCAGATATGAGTTCCATGTGTTAGCTATATGTGGTTCTTCTTTTCCCCATGATACGATTGATACTACGCCTTCATTTTCGATTACTTTATGAAATTTCTCTGTAAGTTTCTTTGATTCATTCATTGTTTTCTGTTTTTTATTCAGGCATAAAATTACAATTCATCGGATGGGTAAATCTTAAGCTGGTTTAAGAAATAACTTAAGGGTTCTTTTTCCTAATCTCACTCAGGTATTCCGGGGTAAGTCCTAGGAACGAGGCCAGCATATATTGAGGAACACGTTGAACAAACTCGGGGAAAGATGTCTTAAAGTGTTTATATATCTCTTCTTTCGAAAGTTCATAGAGCAGCTTCATTCTAAACTGTGATGCAGCAAGTGCTCTTTCGGTGACTAACCTGAAATATCGTTCTAAAGAGGGCAACTCTAAAATCATTTTTTGAAAATCGTGAAAACCAATAGCCAGCACACTCGAATTTTCTATCGCTTGTATATAATAGTCGGACGGTTTTTGGTTAGAAAGGCTCATATAATCCGTCATCCACCAACCCTCCAACGCAAATTGAATCGTTTGCTCCGTTCCTTTGTCGTTGTGGAAGAACATGCGCATGCAGCCTGTCTCAACAAAGTAGTAAGCTTTGCAGACTTGTCCTTCTTCCAATACAAATTGTTTGCTCTTTAGATCAAGGAGGGTTATATATTGAGATAATATTTCAATATCGGAGTCGTAGAAATGAATATAATTGCGGATATGGCTGATTAGTTTACTATACATCGCTTGTTATTTAATAAAGACTCTAAAGTAATATAAAAAAGACAGAGTTTGTCCTTATCTATATTTTGTATCTTTGCTATCTACTAATATAAGATAATTATGAAATCAAAATATACAGATATTCTTCTCGACTTGGATGATACGCTTATAGATACTATAGAGAATACCCGGCAGACTTTAGTAGAGCTATATGATGATTATAACTTTGGAAACTACTTTCCGTCTTTTGATGATTTTTATACAATATATTATGCCAATGTCAGCCAGCTCTGGGAGATGTATGGGCAAGGTAAAATATCGAAAGCCACTTTGCAAAGAGAACGTTTTATTGCCCCTCTTTCTTTGGTAGAGGATATCTCGGAAGAAAAGGCTCTTGCTATTAATGATGATTATATAGAGCGGATCATGCAAAAAAAGATCCTTATCGATGGTGCTGTCGATTTACTCGACTATCTGAAATCGAAATACAAGATACATATCCTATCCAATGGCTTTACCGAGATGCAATATATCAAAATGGATAATGCCGGACTAACAGGCTATTTCGACAAGGTAATACTTTCCGATGCTGTAGGGGTGAATAAGCCTCATCCGCATTTGTTCGATTATGCTCTGAAAGAAGCAGGGGCGGAGAGAGACTCTACAATCATGATAGGGGATAATCTATTCACAGATATCGGCGGTGCATACAATAGTGGTATCGATCAGATTTGGTATAACCCCGGAGGTAAGCCTGTCGGAGATTTTCAGCCCACTTATATTGTCGATAAGTTGTCAGCAATAAAGAATATCCTTTAGGAAAAGTAAAGAGTCGGTTGGGGATACTAACCGACTCTTTATATACATCACTAAATAAAGATATATTTATTAAAAATACTTTTTTAAATCTTCAAGCCAGTCTGCTACACGCTTCTCTGTCTCATTGTATTCATTATCTTCATCCAAAGCCAGACCAACGAATTGCCCGTTTACAACAGCATCAGATTCGTCGAATGTATATCCGTCTGTTGGAACGAAGCCTACGATTTCTACTTTTCCTTTCAGAGCCTTGTACATCGTATACATACCTCCGGCAAAGCTGGTAGAGAAAGATGCGCTGTCGCCTAATCCAAAGATGGCTACTTTCTTATTTGTAAAGTCCATTTTCTCAAATTTCGGCAAGAAAGCTTCCCAGTCATCCTGTAAGTCACCAATACCTGTTGTAGATGCACCTAAAATAAAAAAATCATATGATTGCAAGTCGTCGACACTAACACCATCGGCATTAAAAAGTTTAGCATCGCCGAGTGCTGCCTGTATTTTTTCCGCTACCGCTTCTGTGGCTCCGGTAGACGAGCCATAAACTATTGCAATTTTACTCATAACTAGTTAAGATGTTTATTAATTGATTATCAATTATCTGGAATCATTCAAAATAGAGGGTGCCATAAAGCTTTGGATGATACCCCTAAGTCCCAGATACACTATAAACGCCAACCATAGGATATTGTTCGCAGAAGCGTCGGAAAACATAAAATATATAAGGAAAAAAGCACTTACCGCTATCAGCATAGAATTCCTCATTTGGTGCGATGCTGTAGCTCCAACAAAGACCCCATCCCAAAGAAAAGCAGAGAATCCTGCAATAGGGATCAGCAAAACCCAAAACTGATAGCTTTTGCTTAACTCTAATATATTTTTTTTATCAGTGATCAATGCCAGTATATAATCCATGCCGGTGGCATAAATGAGCGTAAACAGGATAGCTATAATAGTACCCCATACGAAGAGACGCTTCACCAGCCGTTTTAGTAAAAACCGATTGTTTTCTCCGATATACTTTCCCGTCAAGGCCTCGGCTGCATAGGCAAAACCATCCATCATATACGAAAAGAGGATAAACATTTGCATCAACAAGGCATTAACAGCAAGGATATCTTTTCCCGATTTGGACGATGCAGACATAAAGAATGTTGTTACTGCAATCAGTGCCATTGTGCGAATGAAGATGTCGCTATTCACTTTAAAGAAGGGAACGTATGCGTGTAAGTTTTTGAGAACAGAGAAGTCGATGTGTTTTTTCAGCCAACCGTATTTCATATTCCAGACAAGTATAAATGATAAGAATCCTGTATACTGTGCACATGCGGAGGCTAGGGCTACGCCTTCTATCTTCATTCCCAATCCGTATACAAAGACAAAGCTTAAAGCTATGTTTACAATGTTTACCGTGATGGCTATAAACATTGGTGTTTTGGCATCTTGCATGCCTATAAACCAACCGTTGAATGTGTACATGCCCAACACGGCAGGTGCAGCCCAGATGTATATATAGAAATACTGATGAGCAAAAACCTTAACGGTAGGGTCGGCATTGAGTAGAAAAAATCCGGCAAGAGCAATAAAGTATTGTAGCAGAACGATTACAATGCCAGCACTCATCGCAACCGAGAGAGACCTCAACAGAGTATTGGCTTGTTCCCTATAGTCTTTTGCGCCATAGGCTTGTGCTGTGAAGCCGCTTGTCCCCATGCGAAGAAATGAAAAGCTCCAATAAATAAAATTGAATAGCATTGTGCCCAAAGCAATGGCTCCGATATAATCTTCCGAGTCGAGATGTCCCACAATATACATATCTACCAATCCGAGTAAGGGAACAGTGATATTGGAAATAATGTTGGGTATCGCTAATTGTAATATGCTTCTATTCATTGTCACTTTTCTGATATATTTGTCACTTTTTTTATTCGCTTATTTTGCTCTGTATTTACCTACTTTATAGTATTTTATGCTCTTTTTGGAAATGCAAAAGGTGACAAAAGTGACACTTTTTTATGTGTTTTTATCATGTCACTTTTTCTAGCTTTTCAGCATTCAATGGTCTTCAGGTAATCCGGCAAAACCATCTATAATAAGATAAATCTTTGAGCAAAACATATTGAACTTTAAAGGTGTACAAAGGTAGTGCTCTTATAAAGAACGTACAAATGTTAAATAAATACATCTCGTATCTTCAAAATGTTGTATCTTTATGCATCTCCAATCTTGAATATTTATAATTATAAATACCGTTTTAAGTACCTATGGATGTAAAAATAGAACAAAGTTGGAAAGACCAGTTGAAAGATGAGTTTGAAAAAGATTATTTCGAAAAGCTTACCGACTTTGTAAGAGTAGAATATAAAACCAAACAAATCTTTCCTCCGGCGAGGCTTATCTTTAATGCTTTTGAGCATACTCCGTTTGATAAAGTAAAAGTTGTTATTTTGGGTCAAGATCCATATCATAACGATGGTCAGGCTCATGGGCTGTCTTTTTCCGTGCCCGATGGAGTACCGGCTCCTCCTTCGCTTGTGAATATATTTAAGGAGATAAACCGAGACTTGGGTATTCCCGTACCTCGATCGGGAAATCTCACCCGTTGGGCAAATCAGGGTGTATTACTGCTCAACGCTACACTAACTGTTCAGGCGCATATGGCAGGCTCGCATCAGAAAAAAGGATGGGAAGCATTTACCGATGCGGCAATACATCAGTTAGCCGAAAAAAGAGAGAATTTGGTGTTTATACTGTGGGGGGCATACGCTCAGAAGAAGGCCTCATTTATAGACCCTAATAAGCACTTGGTGTTAAGGTCTGTACATCCTTCTCCCCTTTCGGCTTATAATGGATTTTTTGGCAATAGTCATTTCAGTACGGCGAATAAGTATTTGCAGTCGAAAGGTATCGCGCCAATCGAATGGTAGAGTATAACAGATATTGATATAAAAAGATCAAATAAAAATGGCGGCAATAATTACATTGCCGCCATTTTTTATATATGCTTGATTTATTTGCTTATGAAACTCTTAATGATTTTCCGGCTCTAAGCGTAGCCCTTGATGTGATATTGTTCAACTTGCAAAGTTTGCTGATTGTTGTACCATGCATCCTTGCAATTTTACCCAGTGTGTCACCTTTTGCTATTCGGTGGTACTTCACAGAACCCGTTGCGTATTTATTTTTCACATCGTTGCTTGATCTTGTAGTAGAGGATGAAGCAAGATTTCTAACGTCTACACCTTTGCTGCTTTTTCTGTAGCTGTTTGGTGTTACTGTATAGGTGTCTTTGTGGCAAACCTTGTTATCAAAATCAACAATGTATATAGGATTTATCGGATTGCCTAAAAAGCGGATTTCGAAATGTAAGTGAGAACCTGTCGAACGTCCTGTGTTTCCTCCTAAAGCGATCGGGTCTCCCGATTTTACAACTTGGTCTTCTTCTACTAAGAATCTGGACAAGTGTCCGTAAACAGTTTCCAATCCATTTGGATGGCGCAAGGCTAAGTAGTAACCATATCCACGTCTTTCGTATTGTTTTACACGTACTTTTCCGTCGAAAGCTGCGTAAATCGTATCACCTACCTGTACTTTAAGGTCTATTCCGTAATGCATACGGCGGCGGCGAGGTCCGAAATTAGAGGTAACATATCCCATTGTCGGCATTGTGAAATTGGCCAGGCTCACTTTGAATGTATCTGGAATATTCTCTATAGAACGGTATGCGTTCACATAACGATTATTCCATATACCTCCGTAAAGATCTTCTGCTGGGATTTCATTCTCTCCAAGGATGCGCTCTTCTTGAATTTCTTTAAGTATAGAAAGGTCTCTTTTTATTTTAATTCCATCTGCATATAGATTGGAATTTGGGGTCTGTCTGCTGTGTCGTTGCTTGTACTTTAGCTCTACTCTGTCGGGTGATGCTTCTTCTGTTATTTTCTTCTGGGCGAAACCGGTCATTGGGATGAAAAATACTGCCACTAGAGGCAATAATCTGATTCGCTTGAAGCCTTTTGTTAAAATGTTACTGCTTATTCCTGTCATAAATATAAATTAAATCTCGTCACCCGCATATAAATTAGCTAACGTGGATTGTTTATAATCAAAAATCTCGTTGTCGTTAAAAAAGCGTTTTAGTTCAATCTTTGCAGATTCGGACGAATCTGATGCATGCACAATATTCTCCTGAGAACTAACCGAAAAATCTCCTCTAATAGTTCCCGGAGCAGCTTCCCTGCCATTGGTTACACCAATCAGGGAGCGTACAACTTTAGTTGCATTCTTCCCTTCCCAACATTGAAGTATAACCGGACATACCTGCATGGAGTCTTTTACACGTTGGAAAAATGGTCTGTCTTTCAAGTGTGAATAATGCTCACTGAGGATAGCATCAGTCAACTGTACCATTTTCATTCCTGCTAGACGTAAACCCTTCTTTTCGAACCGAGAGATAACCTCTCCTATCAGTGCTCTTTGAACACAAGAAGGCTTAAGAATAACGAGGGTTTTTTCCATGTGTGTACCTAAAAATAAATAGAATTTATCTGATATAGAGGTCAAATATAAAACATATTTCAATTTGTAACAACTCCGTAACCTCCGAAAAGGTAGATTTTAACAGTATTTACGCTATGTTTAAGAACATGTTTTGTTTGGAATCTCTCTAAAGAAAAGAGGTCTTACGCTCTATGAGAGGTGTAGTGCGTTTAACTAAATATAACTAATTTGTAAACCGTTCCTTAAAGGAGGTGTATTGTCTCTATTTCTTAAATATCAGATATACAGCAGCAATAAGAAAGACAAAAGCCAATAAATGGTTCCATTTGAAAGTTTCGGTCTTGAATGCCAGTGTGCTGAACAATACAAAGACAGTGAGGGTGATAACCTCTTGGATGATTTTTAGCTGCATCAGAGTAAAAGGTCCTCCATTGCCCTGAAATCCGATTCTGTTTGCAGGTACTTGAAAGCAATATTCAAAAAAGGCAATACCCCAGCTGAAAAGGATAACACCAAATAATGGAAGTGATTCGAACCACGAATATTCTTTCATTTTTAGATGCCCATACCAAGCAAAAGTCATGAATATATTAGAAAAGACCAATAATATTATTGTATATACACCGGATAAGTTCATTCTCTGTAGATTAAAAATTTCGCAGCAAAAGTAATTATTTTTTGGAACTTTTGTTTTGATTTAATTCTTACCTTTGAAATATCCATAAAAAACAACACAATAATAATTAGCACTATGAAAAATATTGCAAGAAAAACACTTGATGAATTTATCATCGAGAGACAGGAAGATTTCAAATATTCGAGAGGAGAGCTTTCTCGCCTCTTAAACTCAATCCTTCTCGCCGCCAGGGTCGTTAGTTACAAAGTAAACAAAGCCGGTCTGGTAGATATCTTGGGAGCAGTAGGCACTACGAATGTACAAGGTGAGGATCAGAAGAAACTGGATGTGTATGCCAATGATGTCTTTATACAAACACTTATCAACAGGGAAATTGTATGTGGTATTGCTTCGGAAGAAAATGATAACTTTATTACAATTGAAGGGCTTGACGAGGGGCATAACAATAAATATGTAGTGTTGATGGACCCGCTTGACGGATCGTCCAATATTGAAGTAAATGTATCGGTAGGAACTATCTTCTCTATATACCGTCGCATTTCTCCGATAGGCTCACCCGTTACGATGGAAGACTTTTTGCAGCCCGGAGTTAATCAGGTGGCAGCAGGGTATATCCTATATGGTACATCGACTATGATCGTTTATACGACAGGTAGAGGGGTGAATGGTTTTACGCTGAATCCTGCGATTGGAAGCTTTTATCTGTCACACCCAAATATGAGATGTCCTAAAAATGCGAATATATATTCTGTAAACGAAGGTAACTACGTCCATTTTCCGCAAGGCGTGAAAGATTATATAAAATACTGTCAGGAAGAAAAAGAAGACCGTCCTTATACTGCCCGATATATAGGGAGCTTGGTCTCGGATTGCCATCGCAACCTTATTACAGGCGGTATCTATTTCTATCCGTCTACACACAAAGCGCCTAAGGGCAAACTGCGGTTGTTGTACGAGTGTAATCCGATGGCATTTATTACAGAGCAAGCCGGAGGAGCTGCTATAGACGGGCATAATCGGATATTGGAGATTCAGCCGCAGGAGTTACACCAGCGAGTTCCGTTTTATTGTGGTAGCTTGAATATGGTGAAAAAACTAAAAGACTTTATAGAAAGAGCTGAAGAAAAAGAAAAAAAAGATAAATAAAATAAAAGCTCTCATGGTTAACGCTATGAGAGCCTTTGTTTTTAACTAACTTTGTCTCTCGAATATGGAGCTTAGTTATACATTGTCTACAAATGACTATTTAGAGTTGCAACTTTATAATTTGTCTCACAACAACGGTTATAAAAAGCAGCGGAAATGGGATTGTTATCGGTTGCCGGGGTTATCTCTTTTGTTTGGTGCGATCCTGTTGTTTGACGGGATGAACGATATTCTGGCTTATGTCTTTATCGCATCATCACTTTTGTTTTTTATGTTTTATCAACGCTGGTCGGCGTGGATGTATAAGCGTATGAGTAAGCGAAAGGTAATAGAGAGTATGAAAGGAGAATCTCTTTACGAAATAAAACTTTTACTGGGGAATGATGTTATAGAAGTCGACAGTAAGCGAGGTCATAATTTTTTTAATGTGCATGATATAAAATCCATCATTGAAATAGAGCGATATTTTTTTCTGATGATGAATCAATATGTTTATATCATTATTCCCAAAGATCAGATTGTTAACAAGGAACAACTGGCAGAAGTTTTCGAAGGATATAGGAATACTAAAGGTATTCCACTTATAGCCGAATTGGAGTGGGAATGGAAGTAAATATTTTTTAGCTTATTTCACATTAGACGAGATGTTTCTTGCCTTAAATGTAAAGTAGAGATTGCAAATTTTATTATATTTGCTCGATTTTATAAAAAGGGTTCGTCCTGACTTCGTATTGGATAAAAACAATCATTATATATTATGGATTTAATTAAAGAGATAGTAGAAAGAGCAAAAGCGAACAAACAGCGTATCGTATTGCCGGAAGGAACAGAAGAAAGGACTATAAAAGCAGCAGATCAGTTGCTTGGTGATGGTGTTGCCGACATTATTCTTATAGGAAATGTGAAAGAAGTAAAAGAATTGGCAGCCGGTCTTAATCTGAAAAATATAGATAAAGCAACCATTCTTGATCCGAAGGATTATGAGAAGAAAGAGGTTTATACGAATCTTCTTTTTGAGTTGAGAAAATCGAAAGGCTTGACTATCGAACAGGCAGCAAAACTTGCTGAAAATCCGCTATATATTGGTTGCCTTATGATCAAAAACGGAGATGCCGACGGCGAAATTGCCGGAGCCGAGAATACAACAGGAGACGTGCTTCGCCCTGCATTGCAAATTATAAAAACAGCACCCGGAATCAGTGTGGTATCAGGTGCTTTTTTAATGTTTACTACTCAGAAACAATATGGTAAAGACGGGCTGTTGCTTTTTGCAGATTGCGCCGTTACTCCCGATCCTACAGCGTCTCAGTTGGCCGAAATAGCTGTTGCTACAGGTCAAACTGCACGTGCTTTGGTTGGTGAAGAACCTCAGGTGGCAATTCTAAGTTTTTCGACAAAAGGAAGTGCTAAAAGTCCGTTAGTAGATAAGGTGATTGAAGCTACACAGTTGGCACAGAAGATTGATCCTACAATGAAGATCGATGGCGAATTACAAGCCGATGCGGCTCTTGTGCCTGCAGTAGGTAAGCAAAAAGCTCCCGAGAGTGCTGTTGCCGGACATGCAAATGTACTGGTGTTCCCTTCGTTAGAGGTAGGAAATATAGCTTACAAACTTGTGCAACGTTTGGGTAATGCCGAGGCTGTAGGTCCTATCCTGCAAGGAATGGCTGCACCGGTAAATGACTTGTCGCGAGGTTGCTCGGTAAGTGACATATATAATATGGTGGCTATTGCCGCTAATCAGGCTATTGCCGCAAAGAAAAAGTAAAATAGTTATAAATAGCTTTGAGAAATAGACGGTTGGTACGAACAATCATTCGATTCGCTTTTCCGACCTACTCATAGTTTATAACTCTAAATTTATAATTAAAATATTTATGGCAGAAATCATAGAACCTATTGAGGAGTATGGGTTAAGCTCAAAAAATAAGAAGAGGTCTCTTTTCTCTAAGATCGGGGTTGTAGGCTGCGGTCGTGATGGACGACATATTGTAAGCCTTACAGCGCTATCGGGTATCGAGGTTACTTTTGTTGAAGTGTCGGAAGACAGGATACAACTAGCCTTGAAAGATATAGAGCATGGATTGGATACAAAGATAGAAAACTGGGGGTTGACTCAGGGCGAAAAGCGTTCTACCATGGGACGTATCAAAGGAACCCTTGATTATCAGGATCTTCAAGATTGCGATTTTGTGATCGAATGTATCCGTTACGATGTGGATGGCGGACGTAGTACTGATCTGAGGAAAGAAGTTTTCCGCAATTTGGAACAAGTCTTGTCGCCGGATGCTATTATCGCTACAAATGCAACTACAGTTATCATCAGTGAACTAGCTGCTGATCTGAAATACAAAGCACGTTGTATCAGTCTGCATTTTCCTGTCTCACATACAGATGCTCGTTTGTTAGAGATCGTAAGAGGAACATTTACGTCCGAAGAAGCAGTACACAAGGTGTATCATTTTGCTCACATGATCAAGCATACGGCTATACAAGTGCACGAAAGTAGCGGGCTTGTAAGTTTTCGTATGATGATAACAATGCTGAATGAAGCATGTCAGATATGGATGGAGAATGTAGCTTCTATAGAAGATATAGATAAAGAGTTTACAATCATATTCGGACAACGGTTTGGTATTTTCCAATTGGCAGACATCCTAGGTATCGAAAAGCTGGTAATGCTTATGGAAGATATGTTTGACGAGTATGGCGATAAAAAGTATAAGGCTAGCCCGGTATTATGGAAGTTGTTCAGATCAAAACAACTTGGCGTATCTACCAAACGCGGTTTTTATATTTACGACGATGCAGGGAAAATAATAGGACCAAACGATTTAATTTAAAGACATGAAGATATTAGTATTGAACTGTGGAAGTTCTTCTATAAAATATAAGCTTTTCGATATGGAAAGCAAGGCTGTGATTGCACAGGGAGGAGTCGAAAAAATCGGTTTGAAAGGTTCTTTCCTTAAGTTTCCGCTACCTAATGGTGATAAGGTCGTTCTTGAAGGTGAAATCCTAGAGCATCAGGCCGGGATAGAATATATATTGGGTGTTTTGACAAGTTCTAAGTATGGCGTGTTAGGCTCTTTGGACGAGATAGACGCTGTTGGTCATCGTGTGGTTCACGGTGGTGAAGAGTTTAATAGTAGTGTATTTATTACCGATGAGGTGATAAAGAAAATGGAAGAATGCATAGAGCTTGCTCCATTGCACAATCCACCTAATCTTGCAGGTATTTATGCCGTGAAAGAATTGATGGGAAATATCCCGCAGGTGGGAGTTTTCGATACTGCTTACCATCAGACAATGCCGGCAAAATCATATATGTATGGGTTGCCATATTCATTGTATGAAAAATACGGAATCAGACGTTATGGCTTTCACGGAACAAGTCACAGATATGTTTCACGCAAAGGATGTGATTTGCTCGGTGTTCCCTACGAAAAACAACGTATTATCACAGCTCATATAGGTAATGGCGGCTCTTTGGCTGCTATCTATGGCGGCAAGTCGGTAGATACATCAATGGGTATGACTCCTGTTGAAGGTCTGTTGATGGGTACTCGTTCGGGCGATGTAGATGCCGGTATTATATCTTTCATTATGGAGAAAGAGAACATCGGTACACAAGCTATTTCTACTCTCGTAAATAAGCACAGTGGGCTGTTAGGTGTATCGGGTGTATCGTCTGATATGCGTGAGTTGCGTGCCGCAATGGATGAGGGTAACGAAAGAGCTATATTGGCTTTCGATATGTTTGTACACCGTATAAAGAAATATGTGGGTGCTTATGCAGCCGTTCTGGGAGGTGTAGATATTCTTATGTTTACGGGCGGTATAGGCGAGAATGCTATTGCTGTTCGTGAGCAAGTATGTAAGGATATGGAATATATGGGAATAAAACTTGACGTAGAGAAGAATGCCAAGATACAAGGAGAAGAGGCTGTTGTTAGTGCTCCCGACTCTAAAGTGACCGTTATGGTTGTTCCTACTGATGAAGAATATATGATCGCCTCCGATACAATGGAGATCGTTAATAAATAAGCTTCTATAGTATATTTAGATATGTGAAAAACGGCACAATATTGTGCCGTTTTTCGTTTCTTTATAATACACAAGATTCTTTAACAAATTCATTAACAATTTGTAGTTCACAGTTAAACAAAATTAAACACGGGAAAAATCATAGTCTATTATTTGGAAGATTCCTCAGGGGGATTTACC
>NZ_JAIXHZ010000142.1:0-2818 GCF_043392705.1 Dysgonomonas sp. Shenzhen-Wh21 | reverse complement strand
CAGAATCCAAAATAAGAGGCTATAAAGCCGGACGTTTCTCTTTTAATGTGAAAGGTGGTCGTTGTGAGGTTTGTGGCGGTAACGGCTATAAAACCATCGCAATGAATTTCTTGCCGGATGTATATGTGCAATGTGAAGAATGTCATGGCAAACGTTATAATAGAGAAACGCTAGAGGTGCGATTCAAGGGGAAATCAATAGCAGACGTTTTGGATATGACCATCAATATGGCTGTAGAGTTCTTTGAGAATGTTCCTAATATACTACATAAGATTAAAGTATTGCAAGAAGTGGGACTTGGGTATCTAAAACTTGGACAACCTTCAACCACATTGTCCGGTGGGGAATCTCAACGTGTGAAACTTGCAACCGAGCTAGCCCGTACAGATACAGGGAATACCATCTATATATTGGATGAACCTACTACCGGACTGCATTTTGAGGATATACGAGTTTTACTCGGAGTACTTAATAAGCTTGTTGACAGAGGAAATACAATAATCGTTATAGAACATAATCAAGATATAATAAAAAGTGCAGATTACATCATCGATATGGGACCTGATGGTGGAATTGGAGGTGGAACTGTGGTTGGTTATGGGAAACCCGAAGATATTGTAAAAAAGGGTAATAGCTTTACTTCTGAATACTTAAGAAAGGAAATAAGCAAGTAAAATCTCAAAATAGGATTAATTTTGAAAAAAAATAGATATTATCTATTGTTAATGTGTAAAATTTACTATCTTTGCTGAGCAAATAGAGATAATATTCGTTTTTGAGATAAATACAATCGAGTCAGGTGAAATTACCGCTTCAATAATGAAGGATCGCTTTGTTATTTACAATCAAAAATACAATATAAAGAAACACAGAGTTGGTTCCTGAAATACATTTGAACCAAGTAGTCAGGCTGCAATCAACTCTATTGTGTAGTTTTGTAAAGTTTGTGTTAAGGTTGGGAAGTCTGCGAAGGTGATTTCGCGGACTTTCTTTTGTGCAGAACGAATCTACAGCATAATCCTAATTCTTGGAGAAAAGGTTATATCTATATTTATTATCTGAATAGTGAAGGTGGGTTAGCCAATACTTATTTATTGGTCTATTTTGCTTTTTACAATCTTAATGCTTGTTTCTACCTCTTTTCTTAGATCAGAATCATCGTTGTTATTTAACATTTCTATTACAGTTTGGTAATCTTGCAGCGCATTATTGTATTCTTCCATTTCATAGTAAGTATTTCCTCTATTATAATAAGCTATCGCTGAATTTTCGAGCTTTAAGGCTTTGTTATAATCAAGTATGGCTTTGTCGTAATGTTCAAGTTTTTCATATACTAACCCACGATTGTTGTAGGCACTGGCATAATCGGGCTGTAAGTCTATTGTTTTATCAAGATCTAACAAAGCTTTATCGTATAGTCCCATATTGCTATATATTGAGCCTCGGTTATAATATGACATAGCGTCTTTGGGATCGAGGTCTATAATATCGGAACATACATTCAATGTTCGCATTTCATCTCCCATCTGATAATATGCTGTAGCAAGGTGTACATATGTTTTCAGTAACACCTTATTTCGCCATTCGGTATCTTTTTTATATTTTTCATCATTATTTATGCGTTCGATGAGGGTATTTAGCATATCTACTTTCTGTTGAGGAGTATCTAACTTTTTTAATGCAAAATATAGGTCATTATTAAATTTAACTAAGCTCTTTTCTCCTTTCTTTTTCCGACGTGCTATCAAGAAAAACATTAAGGCAAATGATAATAACATAATCCCGAACATTGCCATAATGCCAATTATGCCTATATTTACAAACCAAGACGAGTTACACGAGGTAAACAATAAAGACAACGATGATATATATATAATCCTCATTTTAAATAAAATAAAGTGTTGATACAGTTTTAAGCGGCTTCCTTTGCAAATTTAGATAAAAAGATCAATTATAGAAACTTTCGGACAAAAGCTATTGAGCATTTTGGTCTTGAATATATAAAATTAGTAGATTTGTATCGTTAACCTTTCTTAATTCAGTATGTCTCTAAAACTACATGTGCGTATAGATCAACAGATGGACGATTCTGACTTATTCTTTTTGATACAGAAAAGTAATAAGGAGGCTTTTACTATCGTATATAATAGATACCATAAACAATTGTATCTATTAGCATATACATATCTGAAAGATAGAGATATGTCGGAAGATGCCATTCAGCATGTTTTTTCTAAATTATGGGAATTTCGTAAGGATATTAAGATTAAAGCCAGCCTAAAGAATTTTCTTTATACTATTACGAAAAACTATATACTAAACCAGATCAGAGATAATAATACTGCTATAAAAAAGAATTATGAGTTAGCTTTATCTGTAGAGTCTTATGAGGATAATCTATTGGATATTATTGAGCAAAAAGAATTAATGATGCTTTTCAGAAAAGCATTGGAGATGTTGCCTCTACAAAAAAGGCAGGTTTGTTTATTGAAAATGGAAGGAGAATTATCGAATCAAGAAATTGCTGATAAAATGGGAATTTCTATCCATACGGTAAAGACTCATTATGCGCAATCAATTAAACTATTAAGGGCTCACTTAGGAAAAATGTTAATAAGTATTTTATTTATCATTCTTTCATAGACTATGTGTGTCAATAATATATGAAAAATACTAACATATTATATTATAATTCGTATTAAAAATGGAAAGACCATCTGAAGAAACGATAAGAAAAGTTGTTGATGGTATTGCAACACTCGAAGAAACTGCAACGGTAGTAGAATGGTTTGCTACCGAGGAAGGACAAATGTATCTG
>NZ_JAIXHZ010000141.1:0-30991 GCF_043392705.1 Dysgonomonas sp. Shenzhen-Wh21 | reverse complement strand
ATACGAACTTCCTTATCGATAATATCAATGCAATTTTCAATGGGAACTTTGCATTACATAATATTATATTACCAATCGGTATATCATTCTTTGTATTCGAAGCGATAAGCTATGCTGTGGATTTATATCGCAAGCAAATGAAACCGGCCGACTCTCTTTTGGATTTCTGTTTTTATATAACATTCTTCCCGAAACTGGTAGCAGGGCCTATTATACGAGCAAAAGATTTTCTGCCGCAGATGAAAAATAAACTGCATCTGACTAAAGAAGACGCAAGTGCTGCTATATTCCTTATACTTATCGGTTTGATAAAGAAGGCGATTATATCAGATTATATCTCGACCAACTTTGTAGATCGGGTGTTCGATTCACCAATGAGCTATACTGCATTCGAGAACCTTATGGCTGTATATGGATATACGCTGCAAATATATTGTGACTTTTCGGGCTATTCAGACATTGCGATTGGACTATCCCTCTTGATGGGTTTCACGATACCGCCTAACTTTTTGACGCCATATAAATCCCAATCAGTCACCGAATTCTGGCGTCGCTGGCATATATCCCTATCCTCTTGGTTGCGGGACTATCTGTATATTTCGATGGGAGGAAACCGTAAAGGCAAGATTAGAACTTATTTCAACCTATTCATGACAATGCTGATAGGAGGATTATGGCATGGCGCATCGTGGAAATTTGTTATTTGGGGTGGACTGCATGGAACAATGCTGGCAATAGAACGATTCTTTAAGCAATTTATAAAAATACCGGACAACCGCTTCACAAGGATAATCTGCATCTTGCTAACTTTTCATTTCGTAGCATTTTGTTGGATATTCTTCCGTGCCGGAAGTTTCGAATTGGCTGGAAGTGTTATTTCAAATATTGGAAACCTAACATTTGCACCGAACGAATGGCTTGTTATTATAGAAGGATACAGAAATGTATTTATCTTACTGGTTATAGGATACATTATGCACTTCTTACCCGAAAGATTGGTTAACAATATAAAAGCGGGCTTCGATTCTATACCGTTATTCGGGAAAGCTGCTTTTGCAGGTCTTATCTTTTGGATGATATTTGCAACAGCCTCCAGCGGACCACAACCATTTATTTATTTTCAATTCTAAAAATATATTTAGTTGAACATCCACTACTTCAATCCCGGACACGAGACAGCAGTCAACAATGCATCGCCTTACTATACACCTCCGGCAAATATAGCGGCTATGCAAGAAGAATTGTCTTTTCTGACGGCATGGTACGCCGATCGGGAAGATAAAGTTTTGGTCGATAGTAAAGACGAAGTATATTATTCATACTTAACAGAACAATTCTCTGCACTAGCTCAACCAATATCTCAGAACGAGCTGAAACTATATAGATATGCAAATGTATCATTATGGGGAGTATCTCCTCAAGCGATTCGCTACTTCGAAGAACTAAATAAGGAATTAGAAATTAATCTGAATATTCCTGAATGGAGTGACGAATATAAATATCTTAATAGCAGACTAGCAGCAAGAGACTGTCTGTCTGAATTAATAAACTCTATCCCCCTACTCTCTCAAGCAGTCATACCGCAATTCTATACAAACCTGGACGATATAAACAAGGCTGTAGATACTTCGATATATCAATTATTAGCAAAAGCACCTTATTCATCATCGGGCAGGGGACTGCTGTGGCTACCGACAACAGGATTAACTCGTACCGAAAATCAGATATTGCATGGAATTCTAAAAAAACAAGGGAGTGTCTCTATCGAAAGAGTTTTAGATAAACAAATGGATTTTGCCATGGAATTTATGGCAGACGGAAAAGGAAATATTGCCTTTGCTGGCTATTCTCTTTTTTATACCAATGCGAAGGGTAGCTACGAAGCAAATTATATAGGCTCACAAAAAAGTATCATAGAACAATTGTCTGAAAAGATATCGCTAGACCTTCTTGATTCTGTAAAGAACAAACTTATCAACATATTGTCTGAAAAATTTGCAACACTTTACAATGGCTGCATCGGCGTGGATATGCTTATTTATTTAGAAGACAATGAGTATAAATTACATCCTTGCGTTGAAATAAATATGCGATACAATATGGGATTTCTCAGTTGCCGGTTGTATGAAAACTATATAGCTACGCATTCTTGCGGAAAATTCTATATAGACTTTAAACCTAAAGCAGAAGAGATGTATAACAACCATCTCTTGATGGAGGAAAAGCACCCTATCCGAATAGAAAATGGCAGAATAACCTCAGGATACCTTTCGTTATGCCCAATCAACAAAAGCAACAGATATAGAGCTTATGTATTGGTTGAAGAAGGCTTTTAATACCCATCACTATCATACGACTACAAATTTCTCCTTCTGAATTCAGCACAAATAATTGCTGTAGCTATAGCTACATTTAACGACTCTGACGTGGGATTACCTACAGGGTAGTTTGGTATATACAGTTTCTCGGTAATCAATCTTTCTATTTCAGGACGGATTCCATTACCTTCATTTCCCATAACAATAATTCCGTGAGATGTAATCTTTTTTTCGTACATATTTTCTCCATCGAGAAAAGTACCGTACACAGGCAAATGTTTATTCCGAGTTAAAAAATCTGACAAGTCTGTATAATGAATATTAACCCTCGCTAAAGCCCCCATTGTAGCTTGTACCACCTTCGGATTGTAGACATCAACAGTATCTTGCGAGCAAAATATATGATGAATACCATACCAATCAGCCAAGCGTATGATTGTACCCATATTGCCGGGATCTTGAATACCATCCAATGCCAAAACCAGCTCATCAGCAATCTCTATATCATCTACATTTTCTGATTGGTAGAAGACAGCTAACACCTGCTGTGGGTTTTGTAAAAAACTCGCTTGAGCCAACTCTCTGTCATTCACTTCTATTACGTCTTCCACATTCGCCACATCAGCCGATTTCAAGAATTCGGGATTAGCAACCAGTAACTGACATTTAATGAATGGTAGTAAATCGCTTACCATCTTATGACCTTCAGCGACAAAAGTTCCGAACTCGGTACGATATTTCTTCTCTTTCAAAGAGCGAATATATTTCAGCTTATTTTTGCTTAAACTCATTTATTTATTATCCAAATTTTACTTCACACGATACCTTAATCTAACTAAAACATTACCTCTAACCTATTTCCTTCAGGGTCTAGCGTTTCGAACTCATAATAGCCATCGCCTGTTTGCCGAGGACCTCTTAATATCTGATAGCCGGCATTCTTTAATTCCTCTGCTTTCTTATCTACTTCTTCTATAGAGTCAACAACAAACGCCAAATGAATAAGTCCTTTGTGCTGGGTTCCCACAACATCATTTGCATTATCAGGAATATCTGTTCTATGCATTATCTCTAATTGCCCGCCCGATTCGAAACTTAGAAAGTAGCTTCTGAAACCTGTGGTTTTATTTTCGTACAGTTGATTCGCTTGGGCTCCAAAATGTTTGACATAATAATCCTTTTCTTTTTCCAGGTCGGTAACCCAAATAGCAGCATGGTGAAGTTTCATAAATTATTTTAAAATCAATTTATACTCTTTTTAATAACAAAACTACAAAAAGAAACAATTAAAACCCTAAATTTGTCGTTCAATTGAATAAATAGAGTTTGCTTCAGGTTATTTTCTATGAGACATAAGTTTTTGATTCCCTTCTTTGTAGTAATACTTCTTACGATCTTCATACAGTCGTGCAGTACAACAAAATATATCCCTGACGGAGAATATTTACTGGCAAGCACTACAGTAAAGAGTGACAAAAAGGTCATGTCAACCATGGATATGGAAACCTTTATCAAACAAAAACCTAACTATAAAACCTTTGCAATATTCAAGCTACCACTTTTCTTATATAATCTATCAGGAAAAGATACGACAAAATGGGTTAATCGTACGTTGCGTAATGCGGGAGATCCCCCTGTGCTATATGATAGTACGATGCTAGAGCAGACAGTAGTCAATCTGGAGCGTATGATGACAAACAAAGGGTATATAGATGCAAGAGTTACCCCCATAGTAGAGCTAAAGAATAAAAAGGCAAAAGTAATTTATGATATAAAAGCTGGTGCACCTTATCGTATAAAGGATTATACTATTAACATCAATGACAGTGTAATAAAAAAAACAATAATACCTGCTCAGCAATACCAGCCATTGATTAGCCGAAGACGAGATAGAGGAAATCTACCTATGAGCATCGATAGTATTTTATCTCGGAACACATTGGTACACAAAAACTCTTTATTGGATTTGGATGTTCTCGATCAGGAAAGAGAACGAGTATCATCTTTATTCCGTCGAACGGGATACTATGCATTTAATAAAGAGTACGTAGGGTTTGATGCAGATACCACACTCGGCAATAATATGGTTAAGCTCGATCTCACTATCGAGCCATTTGCTACTCGTGCCGCAGATGGACAAATCACAGAAGTCCCTCACAGACAATATATAGTAGAAGACGTAGTCTTTCTGGTTGACTATAATCCTCTAACAGACCAAAGCGTTAATGAATTTGAACCTACAAGTGTATACGAAGAAGGAAGATATAAAATAAAGTATGGACCAAGAGAGCGTTACATCAGTCCTAGAACGGTTTTGGATAATTGTTATATCATGCCGGGAGCATTGTTTAATGAGAATGCAACGTCCCTTACATACAGCTCGCTAGCTCAACTTAAGATATTAAAAAACATAAATATCAGTTATTACGAATTTATCGATAATGATTCGACTAAACTGCATTGCGTGATTACCTGTGTTCCGGATAAAAAACAAGGTATTTCTGCCGAAGTGGAAGGCACTAACTCAGGCGGTTATTTTGGTGTAGGAGCGAGCGTAGGATATCTTCACCGAAACGTATTTAAAGGATCGGAGCTATTCAGCGCACGTCTGCGTGGAGCCTACGAAGCTATTACCCCTAGTTTCTCCAGCTTCTCTGACAATTATTTTGAAATTGGAGGAGAAACATCACTTACATTCCCAAGCTTTATGTTTCCTCTTTTGAGTAAAGAACAAAAGCGAAGAATACACGCCTCTACGCAATTAAATGCGAGCTATTCATTCCAACGGCGACCGGGATTTTTCACCCGTACCGTATTAGGATCGGGAGTGCAGTATATATGGCAAGACAGACGTCAATCTCTTAACCGTCACATATTTGATTTGATAGAGATTAGCTATATCCACCTTCCATCTATCGACTCAACATTCGAAAGCAAACTTTCTGCGGCAGCGAAACAGTATAGTTTTAAAGACCACTTTATTCTGGGAACAGGGTATACTTTTTCACGTACCAATGTCGCAAATGTAAACAGACGGTCTTATCAACCGATATATTCGTTACGAGCATCGATAGAAACTGCCGGAAACCTGCTCTCTCTAGCTGCTAAAATGTCAGGAGCAAAACCAGATTCTTTAGGTTCGAGACAAATATTCGGGACGAACTTTGCTCAATATGTACGGGCAACCATAGACTATAGCAAAGCATACCAAATAGACGAAAAAAACTCACTGGCATGGCATCTCGGCGGAGGACTAGCTTATCCGTATGGAAATAACCAACAGATACCTATCCAAAAGCGCTTCTTTGCGGGAGGAGCAAACAGTGTAAGAGGGTGGTCGATAAGAGAACTTGGCCCCGGGTCTTATTATTTTAAAAAATCGGCAGATGGTAATGATAAGGACAACTTTTATTATCACTCGGGTGACATACGGCTAGATGCAAGTGTAGAGTATAGAAGTAAGTTATTCTGGATTATAGAAATGGGAGCTTTTATCGATGCCGGAAATATATGGACAGTGAAGAACTATGAAGATCAACCCGATGGGGCTTTCAAATTAAATAAATTTTATAAAGAAGTCGCTGTAGCATGGGGATTAGGGTTACGCCTTAATTTCGATTTTGTACTTATTCGCTTAGACTGTGGATGGAAGGCTTATGATCCTTCGGGAGATCCCAATATAACCCGATGGCCTATCAAGGAACCTTGGCGCATAGCCAAAAATACAGCTTGGCACATCGCCGTGGGCTATCCTTTCTAATACTACATTAGCAAATTATAACATCTTAAGACTCCGCCCTATAAGTTTTAATTCTTTTTAGGCAATATGTTTTAAGCAAGCGAGTTAATAAGATGTACTTTTGCAATAAATAAAATTTCTATTTATTTGATGAAAAAATTATACATACTATTACTACTCCTTACTTTCGCAACTATTACGTGGGCTCAAACATATGAGGATATGGTAAATAGAGCCATGGATTATATAGACATGAAGGATTATGCCGCTGCGGAACAAGCTCTGAAAGCTGCTTTGCGTAAAGAACCTGCAAATCCGAACAATATCATGCTGATGGTTAACCTGGGTACAATACAACGAAACCTGGGAGAATACGAAGAGGCTCTTATATCTTATAATGTAGCAATAGAACGATATCCCGATCGGGCTTTTCTGAAACATAGCCGTGCAGCATTATATTGCGATATGGGACGATATGACGATGCCATGAAAGACTACAATACGGTATTGCTAAACGACCCGAAAGATATAGAGGCACTTTATAGACGAGGGCTGTTGCACCTCAATAACAATAATATATTTGCAGCCGAAGAAGACTTTGAAAAGACCTTAAAAGAAGCACCAGATAATCTACAAGCGAAACTGGGACAAGCTCTGATAATGAAACGAAGAGGGGAATTTAAAGAAGCAGAAGAGCTATACAGCGATTTAATATACAAACACAAAAACAACGCAGACCTGTATTTCAACAGAGCAGAATGCTACTTGCAGTTAAACAAACTGGCACGGATGAATGAAGATATAAATAAGGCTCTGGAACTAGGCTTCAGAGATCCGATTATCTATCTACTGAGAGGTCAGTTAAGACTGGCTCAGTATGACAAACGTTTGGCTAAAGAAGACTTTCTGAAAGCACAGGAAATGGGAGTAAGCCAAACAATTGTAGCCGACTTTCTCAAATTGTGCAAATAACAAAAAGCCTCGCTTTCATCAAACATAACATTTATCAATATTAACATAATTATTATCTATTTGATTTATTAAGATTATGCTTCTATATTTGCAAGTATAACAAATAAACTAATAATTAAAATTAAGTAATTATGTCAGTATTAGTAGGAAAGAAAGCACCCGTATTCAATACAAGTGCTGTAGTGAATGGAAATGAGATAGTAGAAGGCTTCTCTTTGGAACAATACAAAGGAAAGAAATATGTATTATTTTTCTTCTACCCTGCAGATTTTACATTTGTATGTCCAACAGAAATTATCGCATTCCAAGAAAAAATTGCAGAATTCGAATCACGTAACGTAGCTGTTGTTGGAGCTTCTACCGACTCAGCTTTCTCTCACTGGAAATGGTTACAAACAGAACAAAATGATGGAGGTATCAAGGGGGTTAAATATCCATTGGTATCAGACCAATCACTCATGATTTCTACTGCTTATGATGTACTGGCAGGATCATTTGACTACAACGATGAAGGTGAAGATGTATTCAACGGTGCGCCTCAGGCTTATCGTGGACTTTTCTTGATCGATAAAGAAGGTGTTGTACGCCATCAGGTAGTGAATGACATGCCGCTGGGACGTAGCGTAGACGAAGCGATACGTGTAATCGATGCACTTCAATTCACTGAAGAATACGGCGAAGTTTGTCCTGCAAACTGGAAAAAAGGAGATAAAGCTTTAAAAGCAACCCAAGAAGGGATTTCTGATTATTTATCCCATAAACATTAGTTCTGTCTTGTTTATAACGGATATAAGTTTAAGTTAATTTAGTTCCTAAAGCCGTAGTCCTTCTGATTACGGCTTTTTAATACATAAAAGGAATATATTGCCCTTATTTTTCATACTTTTGTACTCGTTATTTTTAATTTAACTCAAAATGAAATATAATTTCGATGAAATCATCAATCGCAAGGGAACTAATGCCTTAAAAACAGATGCTCTTACGGCACGTTATGGTGACGCCGACCTCATCCCCTTATGGGTTGCAGATATGGACTTCAAGTCACCACCGGCAATAACGGAAGCCATCATCGAACGAGCTCACCACGGCATTTTTGGTTATACTTGTGCATCTCAAGAATATTATAATTCTATTATAAATTGGGTTAACCGCCACCATAACTGGCAAATCCAACAAGAATGGATTACATTTATTCCCGGAATAGTAAAAGGAATAGCCTTCGTTTTAGATTGCTTTACGTCCAAAGATCATCAGATAATAATACAACCACCCGTATATCACCCTTTTCGTATAATCCCCACTTTGCACCATCGTATTGTTGTAGATAATCCTTTAACATTGGAAGCCGGACAATACAAAATGGATTTGGAAGGATTGAAGAATATAATCAATCCGGCTAGTAAAGTACTGATACTTTGCAATCCTCACAATCCGGGTGGAAGAGTCTGGACACGTCAGGAATTAATTGATATAGCTGAAATATGCTACGAACACAAAATATTGGTTATATCAGATGAGATTCATTCAGATTTGGCATTTGCTCCACACAAGCATATTCCATTTGCCAGCGTGTCTGAGAAAGCTGCGCAAAACAGCATTACATTCATGGCTCCCAGCAAAACATTTAATATAGCGGGTATTGTAAGTTCATATTCAATTATTCCGAATGATGAACTCAGAAAAAAATTCAACAAATATTTAGAAAGCAGCGAGCTTGAAGAAGGTCATATATTTGCTTATTTGGCAGCACAAACCGCATACGAGCATTGCGACGAATGGTTGGCACAAGCTAAAGAGTATATGTGGAATAATATCAAGTTTGTAGACGAATACCTAAAAGCCAATATTCCTCAAATAAAAGCAATGACTCCTGAAGCATCATTTCTTGTATGGCTAGACTGTAGAGAACTGAATCTTTCACAGAAGGCATTAGTTTCTTTATTTGTAGACGATGCCAAATTGGCACTGAACGATGGCGAGATGTTTGGTAAAGGGGGAGAAGGATACATGCGCTTAAATGTGGGTACACCTTTAGCCAACATACAAAAAGCGTTGGATAATCTTAAAAAGGCAGTACACGCAAAACAAATACATGACTAGAATTGTTTCTATTACAATTTTGGGCACGATTATTGTCATACAAAAATAAAGTAAAAATAGGTCTTAGGACTTGGTAATTAATCCATATAAACAATTAATAAATAAAATGAAAATTTCAACTAATAAGTTTGTTGCTCTATCTTATGATCTGACAGTTGGTGAAGGTGAGGAACGTGAACTAATGGAAAAGGCTACAGCTGAGACTCCTCTTGAATTTATCTTTGGTACAGACTCTATGCTTCAGGCCTTTGAGAAGAACATCGATGGATTAGCTGAAGGAGATTCTTTCGATTTTACACTCACACCGGAAGAAGCATATGGCGAATACGATGATGATCATGTGGTTGATCTCCCACGAAATATATTCGAACAAGATGGTGTATTGAATGAAGAAGTAATCTTTGAAGGAAATACAGTTCCAATGATGGATACAAACGGAAATCGTTTGAATGGTTCTGTTGTGGAAGTAAAAGAAGATGTTATAAAAATGGACTTCAATCACCCGTTAGCAGGAGAAACATTAAATTTCTCAGGAAAAGTACTAACTGTAAGAGAATCGACACCTGAAGAAATTGCAGCATTGTTTGCACCTCAAGGTGGTGGATGCGGATGCGGTTCAGGATGTGGTTGTGGCGACGGAGAAGAAGATTCTTGCGGATGCGGCAGCGAAAAAGAAACAGCTGGCGGATGCGGTTCAGGATGCGGATGTCACTAATAAGTGATTGACATTAGATAATATATAAAAGACAGATGCTCAAAAGCATCTGTCTTTTTCTTTTATCCGATTATTTCAATTCGGGCAAACTTTAATAACAATTGCTTTACTCCTGAGTTTTCAAACTCTACAGTTGCCTTACGACTATCTACATCACCTGTTACTGCGGTCACTTTTCCGATGCCAAAACGTTCATGTTTGATAATAGCCCCTACACCGACCTCGCCTGCATTACTTCCCGCCGACGCTTTAGGTGTAGCTGTTCTAGCATTTACAAATTTAGGTTGACCGAAGCTTTCATTTTTCGGTTGGGATAGAGGAGTTGATTCTCTTTGTACAGATCGTTCCGCATGAGTAGTACGAGTATTGGATGAGTAGTCAAACAGTTCTTTGGTATATGTCTCAGGACGATTGAGAACACCAAAGCCTCCTGATCCGAGTACTCCGGCATTTACATTCAGATAATTCGTATCAATGTCTCTTAAGAAACGACTTGGATTACATGCATTAATCTGACCGTTACGAAATCGGCTTTTCGCATAAGTTATCATACAAAACTCCTTCGCCCGTGTTATGGCCACATAGAACAAACGTCGTTCTTCTTCAAGTCCTCTGAATTCATCCTTTGCCATAGCCGAAGGAAAAAGATCTTCTTCGAGCCCTACGACAAATACATTATTAAATTCCAATCCTTTAGCTGCATGGATTGTCATCATGGTCACTTTCTCTTTATCGGCTTCCTTGTCGGTATCTTGATCACTGAGAAGAGATACCTCGGAAAGAAAGTCCATCAATCCTATTCCTCCCAAACCTTCTTCCTGACGACTCTCACAGAACTCATGGATACCTCCGAGTAACTCCTGTAAGTTCTCTTGACGGCTCATACCTTCGGGTGTCTGATCTTGGTATGCATCAGAAGCAATACCACTTTCCTTCACAATACGGGTAGCCAGTTCGTAAGCAGAGAGCTCTTGTAATTGGGCGATAAAGCTTTCTATCAATTCTTTGAAGCCAGCCAATTTCTTTGCAGTACCGGCATTAACATCCAAGTTGAATCCCAACGGGTTACTGATTACCTCCCATAAGCTTACATTATGCAGGCGTGCTGCATCAGCTATCTTATTTAAGGTCGTATTGCCTATACCTCGGGTAGGGAAATTAACGGTACGGCGGAAAGCTTCCTCATCGTACGGATTAACGACCATACGAAAATATCCTATTACATCTTTTATTTCTTTACGCTGATAGAAAGATAGTCCACCATAAATACGATAAGGTATATTCTTCTTTCTCAATGCTTCTTCAAAAATACGAGACTGAGCATTTGTACGATACAGAATTACAAACTCACTGTATGGAGCATTCTTATCACGGCGCAAATCCCATATCTTATTAGACACAATCACCCCTTCCTCGAAATCGGAGAAAGCACTTGCTACCTCAAGACGGTCACCTTCCTCATTTTCGGAATATATTGTCTTTTTTATTTGATCTTTATTTTGTTTTATCAAGCTATTTGCAGCATTTACGATATTCTGGGTAGAACGATAGTTTTGCTCGAGTTTAAACAGCCTGGCTTCCGGATATACCTCCTTGAACTTTAATATATTTTCAATATTTGCTCCACGAAACGAATATATACTCTGAGCATCATCCCCTACCACACACACTCGATGATGTGCATCAGCAAGCTGTTTCACAACAAGATACTGAGCAAAATTTGTATCCTGATACTCATCTACCAGTATAAACTGATAACGCTCTTGATAGGCAGCTAACACATCCGGGTGATCTCGAAACAAGCGGTTGGTATAAAACAGCAGGTCATCAAAGTCCATTGTATTCGATGCCCTCAACCGATTGTTATATTCTCTGTATATATCTTTTATCATGGGCATCTTTGCTCGCTGATCGTATTCTATAAGCTCTTTGTTCTGAGCATACATCTGAGGAGATATGAGAGCATTTTTTGCATTCGATATGATCGATTGCACACGTGCCGGCTTGTATACTTTATCATCAAGCTGAAACTGCTTTATTATGGTTTTTATAAGATTACGAGAGTCGGCAGAATCGAAAATAGTGAAGTTAGCTGTAAATCCTATTCTTTCTGCCTCGGTACGTAAGATTCGTGAAAAAACGGAGTGAAACGTACCCATCCATAAGTAACGGGCATATTGCCAGCCAATAAGCTGCGCTATACGTTCTTTCATTTCACGTGCAGCCTTATTGGTAAATGTTAGTGCCAATATACTTTGAGGATGATAGCCTTGCTGCATTAAATAGGCTATTTTGTATGTCAATACACGAGTCTTGCCCGACCCTGCTCCGGCAATAATTAGAGAAGGTCCGCTATTATATTCTACAGCTTCGCGTTGTTGCTTATTTAATTGATCGAGTAAATTATCCATAAAAAATTTGAGATAGGATAACAAAGGTAATGCTTTTTCAGCGAACAATAATCAGCTTATCGCCTACAGAAGTACATGTATTTTTCGTACCCTTCAAATTAATCTATATAAATATTATAAGGTTGAAAGAATATATCTGCTAACTTTGTTTTTGTTACAGTAAATAAATATTGAAAGTATTAATCATAAATCGGAATAGATAGATGTATGTATTTATATCTCCACATTTTGACGATGCCATAGGGTCGGCCGGAGGTGTTATAAACAGACTCGTTGAATCTGGAGAAGAATGTTGCATAATGACCATTATGACAGCGATACCATGGTATCATCCCAAATATGCATATTATGTATTACATAGACAATCTGAAAACAAGAGTGCAGCCAAGGCTTTAAAATGCAGTGTGAAAAATGCCCCGTTTCTGGATGTTGTATACAGAAAAGGGATGAGAAAACTGATGAAGCAGGCGAAGAAAAAGTTGTTCACAGTAGAAGTTACAGAGTATGATTTGATTGAAAAGATCCGGGATTATATTCTGATAAATACAAAGCCTGATGATATATTGATTGCTCCGGCAGGACTCGGCAATCATATAGATCACCGTATCGTGAATATCGCAGTTCAGGATCTCGATAGACGTGTTTATTTCTACGAAGAATTCTATTATGATATTGAACAGACGGAATCGCCATTGACAGCCGATTATCCATACGTGTATTTAACAAAGAATGAAATTTCTGAAAAATTAGATGCAATGTTGATGTATAAGAAAACCCTACGAAAACTATTTCGCAGAAATTGGAAAGAAAGAACGGCCCACTATTATATGAAAGAACGTATACATGCAGGCAAGCCTTATGAACGGTTTAACGATATTACTTTTATAGATGGGAAATAAAAAACTAATAGGATCATTAACATCTTATCCGGCTAGGATAACGACTGTTCACCGTGTAATTGAAACTATTTTAAATCAATCGGTATCACTGGATAAAGTTATTTTGTATCTGGCCGATGAACAGTTTCCAGATCGACAATTGCCACAAACATTAACTGATTTGGCAAAAAATGGAAAATTTGAAGTCCGGTGGTGGGCACGCGATATCAAATCATTTAAAAAATTGATTCCGGCATTAAAAGAGTTTCCGGATGATAATATTGTTACATTCGATGATGATATTTTGTATCCACCCAATATAATTGAAAGATTAATAAAGAAACACCAGAAGTACCCACATGCTATTTGCGGATGCCGTATTCGGTTAATAACCTCTAAAAATGGTGATATTGGAGAATATAAAACATGGAAGCGATGTAAAAAATGGCGATTATTTTTGTACGGAGGCAAACCAAAATTTAGAAATCTAGCGACAACAGGTGGTGGCACTTTATTTCCGCCGCATTCTTTACATCCAGACGTTTTCCGCGATGATATATTTATGGATCTTTGTCCAACAACTGATGACCTATGGTTTTGTGCAATGGCAATTCTTAATGGGACAAAAACTGCTCCTGCAGGAAGCTCTGAGAAAATAACAGTCATAGAAGAGTCTCAGACTGAGGCTTTGATGTATGACAACACACAAGGGAAAAAACTCAATGACAAGAATATGAATAATATTATGGATGCATATCCCGCAGTAAGAACTCGCCTTATCAATCGGAATAAAAAGTGACAAAATAACGGTAAAAAAACGGTGTTTTTTTACCGTTATTTTGTCACTTTATTTTTCTATTGGATATGCTCTATTCTTCAATTTATACTAATGACTACAAACTTTACTTACATCTACCGTAAATCCATTATCATTTGAAGGCATAAATTTTCCTTTATTCTTAAGAAACACTATTAATTCATCAATATTCATATCTTCTGCAGAACAAGCATAAAACTTTTGATCTTTACCAAATTGTTCAATAATGGCCTCCTTTAAAGAAGACTCCGTGTAATTATTTCCTTCCATCATATGAAGTACTTCATGAGCATGCAATTGTTCCATAATTATCTTATTCTTAGTTTTCCACACAAAGATAAGGAGTAAACAATCAGAAAGAACGTAACATATGTTACACAGGTATTCCTCTTTACTTAAAAAATATTTTTATTTAGTTTTCTATTTTATTGTATCTTTATGTGTTCAAATCTAAAATCAAAAAAGTTCATGAGAAAAACCCTTAAAACCATTTGTTATTTTTTACTTGTAACCGCTACATTAGCCGGATGCGAGAACAAAATTCCACTAAAGGCTAATTACGAAGTTATCCCATTACCTCAAAGTATAACTTTGGCGGGAAATGAAAGTTTCACGTTAAATAGTAATACTCAGATTAGTTATTCGAAAGGCGATGAGATACAAAAGCAAACAGCCGAATTTCTGTCCGAGTACCTCAAATTGAGTACAGGTTTGAGCCTAAAAGTAACAGATAAAAAAGTATCTGAAAACTCGATTACACTCAAAGCTGATTATCAGGCAGAGAAGCCTGAATCATACAGTCTTATTGTAAACAGCAAACAGATAATCATTAACGGGAAAGACAATGCCGGAACATTTTACGGAGTACAAACATTAAGAAAATCGATCCCCGAAGATGCATCAAACAGTACAATTCTCTTTCCGGCTGTAGAAATAAAGGATTACCCACGTTTCGAATACCGAGGAATGATGCTTGACGTAGGTCGCCATATGTTTCCTGTAGAGTTTATAAAAAAATATATAGATATTTTAGCTCTGCACAACATGAACCGTTTTCACTGGCACCTTACTGATGATCAGGGATGGAGAATAGAGATAAAAAAATATCCCGAACTCACCAAGGTAGGGTCTCAACGTGCTCAGACTGTTATCGGAAGAAACTCTGCTAAGTATGACGGAAAACCTTATGGTGGTTATTATACACAAGAGCAAATAAAAGAGATAGTAGCGTATGCTCAGAAACGTTTTATAACCATTGTTCCGGAAATAGACCTTCCTGGCCATATGTTGGCTGCATTATCAGCCTATCCTAATCTTGGTTGTACAGGAGGCCCATATAAGGTGGGTGAATCTTGGGGTGTATTTGACGATGTGCTATGCGCCGGTAATGAAGAGATATACACTTTCCTAGAGAATGTATATTCTGAGCTTATAGAGCTATTCCCATCTAAACTTATACATGTAGGTGGTGATGAATGTCCTAAAGTGAGATGGAAGGAATGTCTTAAATGTCAGGCTAAAATTAAAGAATTAGGACTTAAAGGAGATACAAAACATACGAAAGAAGACATGCTACAAAGCTATGTAATATCTCGTATGGAGAAATTCTTGAATAGTAAAGGACGTGAAATCATCGGTTGGGACGAAATACTCGAAGGAGGATTAGCTCCGAATGCTAAAGTTATGTCGTGGAGAGGCATGGAAGGCGGTGCATCTGCTGCAAAAATGAAACACGAAGCAGTGATGACTCCTACATCTCATTTATATTTCGATTATTATCAGACAGATGACACAACGGGAGAACCTCTTGCTTTCGGAGGGTTTGTTTCTGTAAAGAAAGTATATAGCTTCGAACCTGTTCCTAGTGAACTTACAGCGGAAGAAAGCAAATATATAATAGGTACTCAGGCTAACTTATGGACAGAGTATGTAGTAGACTCTAAACAGGCAGAATATATGGTATTGCCTAGAGCTGCGGCATTAAGCGAAGTGCAATGGACAATGCCGGAAAAGAAAAACTATGAATTTTTCCTGCCTCGCCTTGGCAAATTGATGAACCTATATAAAAAGCTGGATTACAACTTTGCAACGCATGTAGTAGACATTAGTTCCGAGATTATTCAAGATGCAGACAAAGGTGTAGTAAATGTAAAACTTTTCACCTATGATAACGCTCCTATATACTATACTCTAGATGGTAGTACGCCATCGACTAAGAGTATAAAATATCAACACCCTATCGAGATTAGTTCAACAGCAACCATAAAGGCTATAGCATTCAGAGACAAGGAACAAAGCAAAGAATACAGCGAATCTTTTGAGTTCAATAAAGCCACATTCAAAAACATCAAACTGGAGAATGCCCCTCACAAAAATTATACTTACAACGGAGCAATCACGTTGGTAAATGGAAAAAGAGGCGGCACCTCTCATGCGAATGGAGAATGGCTCGGCTTTTATAATACAGACTTCGTTGCAACTATCGACATGAAAGAACCGACAGAAATGTCAGAAGTTACTACGGGGACTTTTGTTAGTCCGGGATCGTGGATTTTTGGAGCAACAGAGTATATTGTATCTCTTTCTGAAGATGGAGAATCTTTCAAACAAGTATTCGAAGAAAAATATCCAATAGTAGATAAAGAGAGCCCGAGTGATAGAGTGCAGGATTTGGTCGCTAAATTCCCAACACAGAAAGCTCGCTATGTAAAAATAACAGCAAAAGTTACCAAGTCAATCCCAGACTGGCATGTAGGGAAAGGAAGTCCCTCATTCGTATTTGTTGACGAGATAATCATTGAATAAGAAAATGTAATGAAAAACAAAGAAGCAATCTGATCAGATTGCTTCTTTGTTTTTTATATAGAATATATTTGTTTCAACAGTTATACACAACACTATATATTTTACTGCGAATATCTACCAAGTTACGCTCAATATCAATATCTCCGTAAGACATTAGTTTCATCGGAATGGCATTCCCATCATTATGATAAGCCGGTTGCTGATATTGTACATTCTCCCACAATCTGAACCCTAAACGCTGATAAAAGCCGATACGGCGCTCGGATAATATGGTTGCAGGAAGTTCTACTTCAAGAATTATAGGCCTAGATGTTTGCATAAACAATTCCATTACTTTACGTCCGTAACCTCCATTTCGGAAGTAGGGTGAAATAGCAAAGTGTTCTGCAAAAATAAATTTATCTAAGTCCCAATATGTGAGAAAACCAACTAATTTACCGTCTTCTATCGTTACAGATATAACAAATGGACTTTCACCTTTATGCAAATCGAGCATTTTCTCGAAAGGGCGTCGTTCGCTAAGAGGAAAAGATTCGATATAAAGATTTTCTATAAACGAAACCTCCGCATGATTTGATATATCTAATTCCTTAATCTCCATTTTCTTGTGTTATTTTTATTAATTCCCTTGGCTGGTTTTTACTTCTTTCAAGTAACCGTCCTCGCATTTTACGATACGTCCGGGATATTTTTGTACAACGGCATAATTATGCGTCGACATGACTACAGCCGTACCATTTCCTGCTATAGTATGAAGTAATTGAACAATCTGCCCCCCCATCTCAGGATCTAAGTTTCCGGTTGGTTCGTCAGCTAATATAACCTCCGGTGAGTTGAGTAAAGCACGAGCAATAACAATTCTTTGTTGTTCTCCACCCGAAAGTTCATGGGGCATTTTATAGCCTTTATTTTGCATACCAACCTGAGTCAGTACTTCATTAATCCGTAGACTTATTAAATCTTTGTTTTTCCATCCGGTAGCCCGCAATACAAATTCAAGATTCTTTTCTGCCGACCGGTCGATCAATAATTGAAAATCCTGAAAAACAATACCTACTTTTCTTCTCAAGTAAGGGATTTGTTTCTTTTTGATATTTTCCAACTCATAGTCCAAAACTTTTCCTGTACCTCTAACTAAAGGTATCTCATGATACATACTTTTGAGAAGAGTACTTTTTCCTGAACCAACCTTGCCAATCAGATACACAAAATCTCCTTCTCTGATAGTCAGATTAATATCACTTAATATTGTGTTGCCAGCTCGCTCGAGATCAACACCTTCGTATTTTACAATTATATCTTTTTCTGTATCCATAATTACTCTATTTCAACAGTTAAACAATTAGCAGATACTATTTGCTCACAGTCTACGTGTTTTATTTCTTATGCCTCTTTTGAAGCTCTCTAGCTAAATCTTCGATGCTCAATCCTTTGGATGTAAGCAAAACAATCAAGTGATAAAGCATATCGGCAGATTCATAAATCAGACGATCATCAGTACCATTACATGCTTCTATTACAGATTCTAAAGCCTCTTCTCCCACTTTCTGAGCCATGCGGTTTATTCCCGATTGAAAAAGAGATGTGGTATATGAGCCTTCCGGCATTTCTTTGTAACGTTTCTCTATAAAATGCTGTAGATATTTAAAGAAAAGAATATCTTCTTTATTGTCCTCTTCAAAGCAGGTATCAGCCCCTGTATGGCACACAGGACCAACAGGGTCTACCTTAATGAGTAGTGTATCGTGATCGCAATCGTCTTTTATACTAATCACATTAAGAAAGTTACCACTCTCCTCCCCTTTTGTCCACAGACGCTGTTTCGTACGGCTGAAAAATGTAACTTTCCCAGTCTCCTGAGTTTTATTCAGAGCCTCTTCATTCATGTAGCCCAACATTAGGACTTTGTTTGTTACATTGTCTTGTATAATTGCAGGGATAAGTCCGCCCACTTTATCGAAATCAAGTTTCATCTTACATTTATATTTTCTTTTTTCAAATACTCTTTCAAATCTTTTATCGCAATCTCCCCAAAGTGAAAAACACTAGCAGCAAGTGCTGCATCGGCTTTACCTTCGACAAAGACATCCCGAAAATGTTGCATATTTCCTGCGCCTCCGGATGCTATGATCGGGATATTTAATGTTTCGGATAACATGCGCAAAGCTTCATTCGCATAGCCGGTCTTCACTCCATCGTGATCCATACTAGTGAATAGGATCTCTCCTGCTCCTAAACTTTCAACTTCCTTTGCCCACGAGAAGAGTTCTTTATCTGTCTTGTTCCGTCCTCCACTTGTATAGCAAGACCATATTCCATCTTTGAGGCTGGCATCTATCGCACACACACACACCTGAGAACCAAAGTTTTTGGCGATCTCTTCTATTATTTTCGGATTTCTGATAGCCGTCGAATTTACCGAAATCTTATCAGCACCCGCATTCAAAAGTCTGTCTACGTCAGAAAGCTCATTGATACCGCCTCCTATAGTAAATGGGATATTAATATTTGCAGCAATACGCTTAACAAGGTCTATAAAAGTTTTACGCTCTTCGTGCGATGCTGTGATATCAAGAAAGACTAATTCATCGGCTCCTTGCTCACTATAACGTACTCCCAATTCGACAGGATCTCCGGCTTCTCTGAGATTGACAAAGTTCGTTCCTTTTACAGTTTTCCCATCTTTTACATCAAGACAAGGTATAATTCTTTTTGCTAACATGTATTCTTTTTATTTTATCTCCTACTCAATTCTTTTAGCGTAACTCTATTCTCATAAATAGCCTTCCCTAAAATAACAGCAGGCACTCCTGATTTTTCTAAATCAAGTATATCCTGAAAACAACTTACACCACCACTAGCAATGAGATACAAATTCGGAAAAACATTTAATATATCCTTATACAAATCAATCGATGGGCCTTGCAGCATACCATCTTTGCTAATATCGGTACAAACAACTTTCGATATACCTTTTTGGTTATAATCGCAGATAAAAGGAATTACCTCAACTGAGGTTGCTTCCTGCCAACCCGACACGGCAATCTTATGATCTTTACAATCGGCACCAAGTATAATCTTATCTACTCCATATCTGGTTATCCAAGAAGTAAAAAGCTCCTTATTTCTGACAGCAATGCTGCCTCCGGTAACCATTGATGCACCCGAATTAAAAGCAATTTCAATATCCTCATCACTTTGCACACCTCCTCCAAAATCAATGATAAGGGATGTGTTGGATGCAATTTTCTCCAATACTGATTGATTGACTATATGTTTTGCTTTAGCTCCATCAAGGTCTACCAAGTGTAAACGCCGAATACCGGCACCTTCAAACATTTTGGCAACCTCCAAGGGATCTTCATTATATACTTTTTTGGCTTCATAGTCTCCTTGCGAAAGTCGTACACACTTCCCATCAATTAGATCTATAGCCGGAATTATTTCTATCATTTATATCAGGTAAAAAACGGTATACTTAGAGGATATTTCCAATACTCTCCATTATTGGCTTTTACGGCAGCAATAATAATAAACACAATCTCAATTATTCCTAAAGCGATAAGCATAGGTATACCAATAAGTACGAGGCAAAGTATGATTGATATAACTATATAGATAAGCATACTCAACATAAAGTTGGCGATATTCTTACCATGCCTACTTACAGCCTCACTCTTATCCGCATTAACCAGCCACATCACAATTGGGATAACAAAACCCAATCCGGCAATAATGAACCCTGCAAACTGGGAAAGGTGCATCAACATCAAGTATGTGTTTTCTTCCATCCCGAGTGAATTTCTGGTTTGGCCACTAAAAGAGGAATTCAGGATTTTATCCTTTTCTCTTTGATATTCTTCTTCTGATATGGCTCCCTTCGATCTTAGATCTTCCAATATTCTCAAATCCTCATATTTATCCATAACAAAATGACGTTTTTTTAAAGTAAAACGATAATCCTGTAAAGATAATATAAAGTTGTAAGTTATAAGATAAGTGTTAGGCGTTTATTACACGTACTTTACCTGATATCATTTCCAATTCACCACGATCAACTAAAAAGCGAATGGTATCCAAGATGTCTTTTTGATTATATTCAGACAATGAACTGACAACATGATCCACAGAAAATAAATCACTCTTTATCAAACATTTTACAGCCTGAGCTATTTCATTAAACGTCTTATTATTTAGCCCCGAACCATTCTTAGCCAAGCATATATCACACTGCCCGCAATCATTTATTTTCTTTTCGCCAAAATAAGAGAGCAAAATACGACTTCGACATATTTCATTTTGTTCTGCATAATGACTAATCGCCTCTATGCGTTTCTCGAAGCGAAATCTACGATCTTCGTTCACTATTCGGGGAATATTAAGATACTTAACATCTATACGAGGTTGGGTATAAGCAATCAAAGGAGTTTTTTTATGAGGTATAAAATCAATAATATTTCTTTTATCTAGCACCTTGAGCATCTCATAAACTGCATTCCGCGACTTATCCATCCTTAAAGCAATCTCAGCCTCATTTATAGTTGCATAATTAGTAAAAAGTCCGGTATAAAGTCGCAATATTGTGTTTACCAATTGCTCATACTCCTTATCAAAATTATAATGGTATAAATCGTCTCGGTAAACAGTAAACATGAGCCTAGAACGATTATCTACTTCATCCGTATATTCAATATAACCGGCAAGATCAAGAATTTTTAAAGCATTATGTACAGGCAGTATTGGCAACTTATACACCGAACAGAATTGATGGATATTAAAATCATAAATCATACCTGTTCCATAACCTTCAGCTATTTGAAAAAAATAAGCTAAAGATTGATATACCTGAAAGATAAACTCCCTTTCAGGAAATTCATCTCTTATGCGCTTTTTGAGTTTAGCACTATCATTTCTATCGTACAATATAACCGCATAAGACTTTTCTCCATCACGCCCTCCACGTCCCGCTTCCTGAAAATATTCTTCGATAGAATTAGGTAGATCGGTATGTACTACCAAGCGGACATCGGGCTTATCTATTCCCATTCCAAAAGCATTTGTACAAACTATTATTCTGATCTCATTATTCTTCCATGCATTTTGCTTGCGTATTTTATCCGAAGCATTCAATCCGGCATGATAGAAATCGGATGAAAAACCATTTTTAATTAAGAAATCAGATATCTCTTTCGTCCGCTGCCTGCTACGCACATATACAATAGTAGACCCTCTTATTTTTTCGAGAATTCGAACTAACTCTTCTTGTTTTCCCTCTGTGCTACGAACGATATATGCCAAATTCTTACGCTCGAAACTTTTTCGGAATACATTTTTTCCCTTAAAGTGAAGCTGCTCTTGGATATCATCTATCACATCAGCGGTTGCAGTCGCAGTGAGAGCCAACACTGCCACTTCGGCTATATGCTGACGTATCTCTACGATGCGCAGATAAGACGGGCGGAAATCGTACCCCCATTGAGAGATACAATGCGATTCATCGACTACAAGTAAGCAGACATTCATATGTTGAAGCTTACTCAGGAAAAGTTGCGAGGCAAGCCTTTCAGGTGATACATATAGAAACTTATAATCACCAAATACAGCATTCTCGAGTGTAGTAATAATCTCCTGGCGAGTCATTCCCGAATATACAGCCAAGGCTTTAATTCCTCTTTCACGAAGATTATCCACCTGGTCTTTCATCAATGCAATAAGAGGGGTAACAACGATGCAAATACCCTCCATAGCCATTGCCGGAACCTGAAAAGTTAGAGATTTCCCTCCTCCTGTAGGCATAAGCCCCAATGTATCTTTCCCTTGGCTAACGGAATGGATAATATCTTCCTGTAATGGACGAAACTCATCGTAACCCCAATATTGCTTTAATATTTTGTTATATATATCCATTCTAAAAAACCTATTAATAAATATGCCAACATCCCAATTTGATTATAATATTGGCATATTGGCACATTAAATTCAGTTTATTCCTATATTAGTTTTTCATTGGACGAATCTCTAATTTTATATTAGTACCATCCAAGGATTTACCTATTTTTTCCTGATCAAATTCTGACATGTGATAAGGGTAAAGAACTTTCGGCTGTACTTTTTTAGCAGCATCAACAAACATGTCGTCATTCATTGTATAAGGAAGATTTTTGGGTAAGAAAGCGATATCTATCGTACCTTTCAACTTATCCATTTCAGGGATATTTTCGGTATCTCCTGCTACATATACTCTTTTATCTCCGAATGCTATAATGTATCCGTTTCCTCTACCTTTTGGATGATAGACTTCTCCATCCGGCTTTTTATTCACAATGTTATATGCAGGCACAGCATCTATATGCAGATTAGCCCAGTGAACATGATCACCATTATTGATTACATCACCATATTTAAGGATTTCATTACATACCTTAGATACAATAAAATGTGTATCAGCCCTTTTCACGGCAGCAATAGCTGTACTATCGAGATGATCTCCGTGCTCGTGAGTGAGCAGTATCAGATCGGCCTTAGGCAACTTCGAATAGTCTGCAACTTTTGAGTACGGATCTACATGTATTATTTTCCCTCCAAACTCGAACATAAGTGAGGCATGACCCACGAGAGTCACTTTCAAAGGCCCGGCACTGGTTTCATACACATCCGCTTTAATATATTCAGGTTGAGTATTCATACTTAATGAATCGGTTGATGCTACAGATGAATTTGCTGTAGATTTATTACCACAAGAAACGAATAAAACTGTAGTTAATACGAATATTGATAATAATGATTTCCTCATAAGCTTAATAATTTTGAAGTTAGCAAAATTGTCCGGTATCAATATCTTTCACATAAAGCTGAATATTAGTCTTGCCGTTATGCGTATTTTCTTCCAATGTATAACATATATCAAAAGGCTTACCACTTTTAACCTTATCTGAACTATCCTGTTGTCTGAAAGCAATTCCATTTACAGGTGTCGACATTGTATCGTCTATCATTTCAAGCTTGAGATGAACATTATCTTTTCCCACCAATTTGCTTGTACCATAATCCATTACATTGCACGTAACAAATATAGGATTCAGGTTTTCAGGACCAAAAGGAGCAAAAGCAGCTAAATCTTCAGTAAACTTCTGATTTATTTCCTTAAACGAGAGTTCAGCATCGACACGTATCTGAGGACGCATCATCTCGGGAGCAATCATTTCGAGAGATAGGGCTTCGAAACGGCTTTTGAATTCCTTTAAATTTTCTTCTTTCAATGATAATCCGGCAGCATAGGTATGTCCTCCAAAGTTTTCTAAAATATCTTTGCAGGCTTCAATCGCCTTGTAAACGTCAAAACCCATTACCGAACGGGCAGAACCTGTAATTAACCCTTGAGACTTGGTAAGAACAACAGCAGGTCGTAAATATTTTTCAGTCAAACGTGAAGCGACAATGCCGATAACACCCTTGTGCCATGTTTCATTGTAGATAACGATACTTTTCTTCTCTTTCATATCTACATTTTCATCGATAAACTGTATTGCTTCTTCTGTAATTCGTTTATCGAGCTCGCGGCGATCATCATTATAATGGTCTATATTCATACTTTTCTCACGAGCATCTTCGATCGTGCTCGACAAAAGTAAATCTACAGCCTCTTTTCCTTTCATCATACGACCCGAAGCATTGATGCGTGGTCCGATTTTGAAAATTATATCATTAACTGTAATATTCTTATATGTTAAACCGCAAATATCAATTATACCTTTAAGTCCTAAACTGGGATTGGAGTTTATCTGTTTCAATCCAAAATAGGTAAGTACCCTATTTTCTCCTGTAATAGGTACAATATCGGATGCCACACTTACAGCTACCAGATCTAGCAAATCTGTAATTTCTGAAAAATCGATTTTATCATTGGTGATCACCACATGCCCGATGATGTCTTGCCCGATGCGGTAGCTGTAATAGATGCCAAACGTTTAGACTCTACCTATCCTTACGAACATCTTTCGGGATGCGGAGTCGGCTTTAAGCTTGTGCAGGCATTGGCTCAGAGTAATAAAATCGATCCCCTTGCTTTTAGCATAGTCTATCTTTTCATTTGCTTTTATGCCGCAGTCGAGCGCAATGATCAACTTAACGCCTGTTTCCTCTGCATAGTCTATACCTTGTTCGGATATCCCATAACCTTCATCGTAACGGTCGGGAATATAATAATCCAGATTGGTAGTAAACTTCCGAAGAAACTTGTACACAAGAGCAACCGCAGTTGTTCCGTCTACATCGTAATCTCCGTATATAAGTATACGTTGTTTTTGTCCCAGTGCCTTTTCTATTCTCTTTATAGCCTTATCCATATCAGGCAACAAGAAGGGGTCATGCAAGTCTCTCAAACTAGGATGAAAGAACTTACGGGCCTCTTCGGCAGAAGATATCCCTCTCTGAATCAAGAGTTGGCAAAGAACAGGGCTTATGCCTAATTTCTTAGCAAGCTCATCTCTCTGCTCTTTTTGCTGGGTTGTTAGGGCTTCGTAATTCCATTTGTAAATCATTATATATAGTTTTTCTTTCTTCTGTCTCAAGAGAGATAGGCTAGCATTTTTTTGTTAAATATGACAACAATATGCCCTTTTGCCAATCTCTTAGTACGGCTATTTATATCGAAAAGTAGCCTAGTACGAATTCGTAAAGATAATATATATAAGTGAAATCAGTATCGCCGATTTTACTTTTTATTTTTTATTATGATAGAATAATCTATGCACAAAACACAAATACAATCAGGCTATCGATCGATTTATATGTATAAAAAAAGTCTTACTATTTTTAGTAAGACTCTATATCATTCGGAGCATATATTACTTTACATTACTTGCTTTCAATCCTTTGATAACCGATGACGTAAACCCCGCATGCTCCATTTCATTAAGTCCCTTTATTGTTATACCTCCGGCAGTGGTTACCTTATCAATCTCGGCTTCGGGATGGGAGCCATTTGCCTCAAGCAGCTTCACTGCACCCAACAACGTCTGCATCACTATTTCTTTAGCCTGATTTGGATACAACCCCATCTCCACACCACCTTCCATCGCCGCTCTAATATAACGAAACGCATAGGCTATACCGCACGATGCCAAAGACGTTGCTGCAGGCAATAGCTTTTCATCGATTAATTCTGTTTTTCCTAATTCATTAAATATATCTACAATCTGTGTTATATCTTCTTTTTGAGCATTCAGAGTAGAAACAAAAGTCATACTTTGTTTTTCGGCAATCGCTGTGTTTGGCATCACCCGAAAGATGCTTTTCCCGACTACCGACCAACTCGCTAACTGCTCTAATGAAATACCGGAAGCAACAGACACCAATATCTGAGCTGGATTTTTCAATCTATCTTTGTTTTGTAACAATACTTCCTCTATAAGCCATGGTTTAACTGCAACAATTACAATATCGGCTGTATCTAATGAATCGTATTCACTGGCGACTACATTTAAGCGTTCTGCCGAGTCTTTCATCCGAGTTGCCGAAGCCGAAGTTTTCGTAATGACCGTTATATCCTGAGCTTTAAAAAGTAAGCCGGTAGACAATCCTCGAGCAATAGCTCCACCCATGTTTCCGCCGCCTATAATCGATATTTTCATATACTTATTTATTATAGTGTTTCTTTATATAGTCTTTATAATCTTCTTTCTAGTTATATATCTCACTTATGAAAATTATAGAACAAGTCAACCTTTATCAAGATTCTTTAGTGATAATTAATTCCTAAATTAATATTTACTATTTTAGTATTCTACTTTTCTTGTTCGATGGATGCCACTAAAACGTAAAATTATCAAAAAATATTTCTTTTTTATCTAAAACACCTCCAATAACAAGATAATTATTTCATTTTCCTTACTTTTGCACAAATTCTAAATTATGCTCGATAGATTATTCAAGAAAAAAGACATTTCGGTTATACTTGGAGAGCCTTCAGAAAACAAAGAAGGGCTTAGAAGAAGTCTGACTGCGACCAACCTTATAACCTTAGGAATTGGAGCCATTGTAGGCACAGGTATTTTTGTCATTACCGGTCAGGCAGCTTCAATGTATGCGGGTCCGGCTCTAACGATTTCTTTTGTTATATCAGCACTGGGATGTGTTATGGCTGGTTTATGCTATGCTGAGTTTGCTGCAATGATACCGGTATCAGGAGGAGTGTATTCCTACAGCTATACTACAATGGGTGAAGTATTAGCTTGGTTTGTAGGTTGGATTTTAGTTCTTGAATACCTTTTCGCATGCTCCAGCGTTGCTGTGGGATGGTCGGGCTACATGCTCAGTTTATTAAATGAATGGGGGATACATTTCCCTGAGCAAATAGCAGGGGCCACTTTCGATCACCTGAAAGACGGAAGCTGGGTGTGGACAGGGAAAATCATCAATTTTCCTGCTGTATTTATCGTAGCCATAGTTTCCGCATTTCTTATTGGAGGCATAAAGCAGTCAGCTCTTGTCAACAATGTGATTGTAGTTATAAAAGTCGGTGTTATTCTATTATTCATAGGTTTTGGTTTATCATATATCGACACAAGCAACTGGGTACCATATATCCCTGAAAATACAGGAGGGTATGGAAACTTCGGATGGACAGGAATCCTTCGTGGGGCTGCTGTTGTTTTTTATGCATATTTAGGTTTTGATGCCTTGTCTACAGCAGCTGGAGAGGCACGTAATCCTCAAAAAGATATGCCAAAAGGTATCCTTATATCATTACTTATCTGTGCTGTTCTTTATATTGGTGTAACAACAGTATTGACAGGAATCGTAAATTATAAAGACCTCAACGTAGATGCACCCATCGCGTTAGCGATCGACCGTGCAGGTGAAGGTTTGGCATGGCTGAGCCCCTTTATCAAGCTTGGAGCTATTGCCGGACTTAGTTCCGTAATCTTAGTTATGATGTTAGGACAATCACGAATATATTATGCTATTTCAAAAGATGGTTTATTACCAAGTGTCTTCTCTAAAGTAAGTCCGAAACATGGCGTTCCTCATAATGCAACCATATTCGCCAGTATTGTAACAGGGTTAATAGCAGGTCTATTTCCATTGCATGTACTCAGCGAACTGGTATCAATCGGCACGTTAATGGCATTCACTATAGTTTGTATATCAATTGTTATACTACGTAAAACACAGCCAGACCTAAAGCGTCCATTCAAAACTCCACTTGTTCCATTTGTTCCACTCTTAGGTGCTGCTATATGTATCGTACAAATGGTATCTCTACCTTGGAGCACATGGGAAAGAATGATTGGCTGGACTATTTTAGGATTCATTATATATTTCACTTATGGCATTAAGCATAGTAAGCTGAATAATAAATAAGGCATTGTGCAGAAGGAGTCATTCGTACAATCACTCTTAGTTACCAATACAGATCTTTAAGAAATTTAATTTTGAGTTTTAAAATCATTTTGACACGCAACTAATACAAAATAGTTCAAAAAGTTATTATTTTTGTCAACACACATAAAATATAACAACTTAATGAAAGAACAACTACTCCGCAAGAAGGATATTGCATCCATTCTCAAAGATTCCCTCCAAGAAAAGGGTGGATTGAAAAGGACCTTATCAGTCAGGCATTTAATAGCCTTAGGCATAGGAGCGATCATCGGTACCGGAATATTCGTTCTTACAGGAACTGCCGCTGCAAATTATGCTGGCCCTGCCCTGACAATTTCTTTCATCATTTCTGCATTGGGATGCGCAATGGCCGGACTTTGTTATGCGGAGTTTGCATCCATGATTCCCGTGGCAGGAAGTGCCTATTCTTACAGCTACTCTACATTAGGAGAATTCTTTGCCTGGTTTATAGGCTGGGATCTAATACTCGAGTATCTGTTTACGGCCGGAACTGTAGCTGTTGGGTGGTCGGGCTATTTTGTGAGTTTCCTCGACGACTTCGGATTGCATATACCAATGAATATGCGCCTAGCTCCATTCGATCACACCTCCGCCGGAGGTTGGATTACAACCGGTAGCATTATAAACTTCCCGGCTATGTTTGTTGTGGCAGTTATGTCTGTACTGTTGATTCGGGGAATAAGTCAGTCTGCTACGTTAAATAACATTGTAGTTGTCGTTAAAGTTGTTGTTATACTATTATTTATAGGTTTTGGGCTATCATTTATAGACACTGCCAACTGGACACCTTACATTCCTCAAAATACAGGCGAATTTGGTCATTATGGTTGGAGCGGAATATTTCGTGGTGCAGGAGTTATCTTCTTTGCTTACATCGGATTTGATGCAGTATCAACAACTGCGCAAGAAGCCAAAAACCCTCAGAAAGATATGCCCAAAGGAATACTGCTATCGTTACTTATATGTACTATCTTATACATTGCCGTCACGGTTGTGTTAACGGGAATAGTAAATTACAAAGAATTGAGCGTCCCTGCTCCCATCGCTCTGGCTATAGACAATGCGGGAGAAGGTCTTGTATGGCTGCGTATGCCAATCAAAATAGGTGCCATAGCAGGATTAAGCTCTGTTGTTTTGGTTATGATGCTTGCCCAATCACGTATATTCTATACGATATCTAGAGATGGCTTACTTCCTAAATTCTTTTCGAAAGTACATCCTAAATATAGTACACCTCACAATTCAACGATTGTAACCTGTATTGCTGTTGGTCTTATAGCAGGGCTTCTGCCGATAAATGTACTCGGAGAGCTTGTGTCTATTGGAACTTTAATGGCTTTCACGCTGGTATGTATATCAATAATAATTCTACGCAAAACACGTCCGGATGTAGAGCGTCCATTCAAAACTCCTCTTGTTCCTATATTAGGCGTTTTAATATGTCTGTCGCAGATGCTTGCCTTGCCTTTGGATACTTGGCTCAGGTTGATAGTATGGATGGTTATAGGTTTTGTTATTTACTTCACCTACGGAATTAAGCATAGTAAACTCAATAAGAAATAATACAAAAGAGGTTGTACCAAAAGTAAAATACTTTTATCATTATCCGTCTTGTCTTTTTTAGTGTAATGGAGAATCTCGGCTATTGAGATACGAGATGTTTCACTTCATTCAAACTTGACAGATGATAAAAAATATTTTCGGCACAACCTCTTTAATCTTTATAATTAGTAGGTTTGTTACTTCAGTTCCTTAATTTTTACATTTTTAAACCACACTTCATCACCATGATCCTGTAGTAAAATATTGCCTTCCGCTGCATTTCCAAAGTTAGGCCAGTTTGCGTATTTACTGTAAGCAACCAATGCATTCCACATCTGATTGTTACGCTCATACTCAACAATTTTAACGCCATTCAACCAATGTTGAACTTTATTGTCAATAACTACAACAGTCGCAGTATTAAAACCACTCTTGATAAAAGGTTTATCTGCCGATGCCGGAATCAGATCATACAACGAACCTAATGTTCTATTCCCTTTTACTCCCAATTTTGCATCCGGGTGTTTTTCATCATCAAGTATCTGGAACTCACAACCAATAGCAGAACCCTCGCCTTTATTTAAATCTGGGTTTACAAAATACTTTATTCCACTGTTTGCTCCTTCTGTAATTTTAAAATCTACTTTCAGTATAAAATTCTTATACTTACGGGTAGTTACAATATCGCCGCCATTCGCCGACTCGCCGCCACCGCTTTTCAGTACTTTCAAAATACCATTATCTATTACCCAACCCTTAGATGGGAAAGTACTAATTCGGGCTCCTTTCCATCCTTCTGTTGTTTTACCATCCCACAATAATTTCCACCCATCTCTTGTTTCTTGTTCGGTCAATACATTATCTTGAGCAAACAGAGACATCGTAAATAAACTTATAGCAACCGCTAATATATATTTCTTCATGTATGATATCTGATTTTATATTTTATAATATTGTTCCCAATCTTTGCGCGGAGGAATTCCGGTCAGCATTGCGTTGGCAAACGCATTATTTGTTATTTGTTTTGTTCTACTGTCGAAATAAAATTTCGTATTCAAGCGTTGAGCCATTACTCCTAAAGAGAAAACCTGACTTAATGGTCCATGAATTTCAAACGGAGAACGAGTCTTTTCTACTCCTGTACATGCTAGCAAGAAGTTTGCGAAATGATTTGAAGGGCTCTTCGGTACTTCCGGTAATTTAGAAGCCATATCCCTAGCCTTGCTTTCCGGTATGATAGAAAGTGTAGTACCGAAGAGCCCTTCAAATCATTTCGCAAACTTCTTGC